>RGEP01000008.1 GCA_009918225.1 Betaproteobacteria bacterium
GCCCAGGGGCTTGAGTTGGTGCCGCTGCGCGTAGGACTCGCTGACCACCACACAGGCGCCGGCGCCGTCCGAGAACTGGCTGGCGTTACCGGCCGAGATCACGCCCCCAGGAATGGCCGGTCGGATGCCACTGATGCCTTCGGCTGTGGTGCCTTCACGGGTGCCCTCGTCTTTGCTGACGGTGACGGACCGGGTGGTCATGCCCCGAACGGGGTCGGCCACGCCAGCGGTCACGGTGATCGGGGCAATCTCGTCATCGAACTTGCCGGCGGCCTGCGCGGCGCACGCCTTTTGCTGGCTGCCCGCACCGTACTCGTCCATGGCGGCACGGCTGATGCCGTAGCGCTTGGCCACTTGCTCGGCCGTCTGCAGCATGTTCCAGTAGATCTCAGGCTTTTGCGCAAAGAGCTCTGGGTCGCGCAGCATGTGTTGGTTCATCTCCTGCTGGACACAGGAGATGCTCTCCACGCCACCGGCCACGTAGACATCGCCCTCACCCGCGATGATGCGCTGCGCCGCCAAGGCGATGGTCTGCAGCCCCGACGAGCAAAAGCGGTTCACGGTCATGCCCGAGACCGACACCGGACATCCCGCCTTCAAGGCGATCTGCCGCGCGATGTTCGCGCCGGTGGCGCCCTCGGGGTTGGCGCAGCCCATGATCACGTCTTCTACGGCAGCGGCTTCCAGGCCGGCGCGAGCGATGGCGTGCTGCACAGCATGCCCGCCCAGCGTGGCCCCGTGCGTCATGTTGAAGGCGCCCTTCCAGCTCTTGGCCAAAGGGGTGCGGGCGGTGGAGACGATCAGTGCGTTGCTCATCGTGGAGGTCCTGGTGTTCGCTGCAGTCGGCAGGGGGTCAGCTGAAGGTCTTGCCTTCGGCTGCGAGCTTGGCCAACAAAGGTGCCGGTTGCCAGAAATCGGCGTCGTCGTGGGGATTGCGGGCAAAGCGCTTCATGGCCTGCACCACATTGAACAAGCCTTGCGTGTCTGCGTAGCACAGCGGCCCGCCACGCCACAGCGGGAAGCCATAACCGGTGAGATAGACCATGTCCACATCGCTGGCCTTGTTGGCAATGCCCTCTTCCAGGATCTTGGCTGCCTCGTTGACCAGGGAATACACCAAGCGGTGAACGATCTCCTCATCGGAAATCTTTCGTGGCGTGATGCCCAGCGCGCTGCGGTGGTCTTCAATCATCTTCACCACCTCGGCCGAGGGGATGGCGTCGCGCTTACCCGGGGCGTAGTCGTACCACCCGGCCCCGGTCTTTTGGCCGTAGCGGCCCTTTTCACACAGCAGGTCGGCCGTCTTGCTGTAGCGCATGTGCGGCTTTTCCACATAGCGGCGCTTGCGGATGGCCCAGCCGATGTCGTTGCCCGCCAAGTCACCCATCCGGAAGGGACCCATGGCAAAACCAAACTTTTCGACCGCCTTGTCCACCTGCGCCGGGGTGCAGCCCTCCTCCAACAGGAAGCCGGCCTGCCGGCTGTACTGCTCGATCATGCGGTTGCCAATAAAGCCGTCGCACACGCCAGACACCACGGCGGTCTTCTTGATCGTCTTGGCCACCTTCATGACCGTGGCCAGCACATCATGCGCCGTGGCCCGACCACGCACCACCTCCAGCAACTTCATCACATTGGCGGGGCTGAAGAAGTGCATGCCCACCACATCCTGGGGCCGCTTGGTGAAGGAGGCGATCTTGTCGACATCAAGGGTGGATGTGTTGGAGGCCAGGATGGCACCGGGCTTGGCCACCGCATCGAGCCGCTCGAACACCGCCTGCTTTACGCCGATCTCTTCAAACACCGCCTCAATGATGAGGTCGCAGCCCTTGAGGTCCTCGTAGTCGAGGGTGGTGGTGAGCAGGGCCATGCGCTCTTCGTACTTCTCGGGCTTGAGTTTGCCCTTCTTGACCTGGGCTTCGTAGTTCTTGCGAATGGTGGCCACGCCTCGGTCCAGCGCCTGTTGCTGCGTTTCCAGGACCGTCACCGGGATACCCGCATTGAGGAAATTCATGGAGATGCCGCCGCCCATGGTGCCCGCGCCGATACTGCGCTCGAACAACAGACCTTCTTCAATGCCCTTCTTGGTGGCCGCTTCCACGCAGTCGACACACTTCTCAGGCGCAGGGAAGTGCTTGGCCACCGCGCGAACCGTGTTGCGGGCAAAGGCGAAGTAAGCGTCGCCCTGGGGATGGGCGGCCTTGAGGTTGCGCACCAGGGGCAAGGGGCGCACATCGGCCACCTCTAACGCAAAGGCGCAGGCGCCCGCCAGGAGGTCACCCTCCACCACGCGGTCGAAGAGCTTTTGACCCGGCAGCGCAGCCAAGATCTCACTCTTGACGGGATCGCCCTTGACGATCATGTTCAAGGCGGTTTCCACGCCCAGCACCCGGGGCAGGCGCTGCGTGCCGCCGGCGCCGGGGACCAAGCCCAGCTTGACCTCTGGCAGCGCAATCTGCGCACCCGGCGACACCACACGGTAGTGGCAGCCCAGGGCCAGCTCAAGCCCGCCACCCATGCACACGGTGTGGATGGCCGCGACGACCGGCTTCGGGGTGTTCTCACACAGGCGGATAAGGCTCAACAGATTGGGCTCTTGAATGGCCTTGGGTGAGCCGAACTCCCGGATGTCGGCGCCGCCCGAGAAGGCCTTGCCTGCACCGGTGATCACGATGGCCTTGACCGACGCATCGGCAACCGCCTGTTCGATTCCGGCGGCAACGGCCACCCGCGTGGCCAGCCCCAGGCCGTTGACCGGCGGGTTGTTCAGGGTGATGACGGCAACGGCGCCGCGCACCTCGTAGCTTGCGCTCATCGGGCGGGTCTCCTTGTGGCAGTGGGCAATCAGGTGGGGTCAAGCGGCGCCAATAAAAGCGCACGCTCGTTCTATTCTAGGCGGCTCACACCTCGAGCCATTCCTTGCGGATGTACCGGTTGTCGCGCAGCTCGGCTGGGGTGCCCTCGAACACGATTTGGCCATGGCCCATGACCAGGCACCGCTCGGAAACCTCCAGGGCGATGGTGAGCTTTTGCTCGACCAAGAGCACGGACACGCCGCGGCGCTTGAGCTCTCGAAGGTACTCGGCCACCAGCTCCACGATCTTGGGCGCCAGGCCCTCGGTGGGCTCATCGATCATGATGAGGTCGGGGTCGCCCATCAGCGTGCGACAAAGGGTGAGCATCTGCTGCTCACCTCCGGACAACACGCCGGCTTCCGTATGCTGGCGCTCTTTGAGGCGGGGAAACAGGGCGTACATGTCATCGAACTGCCAACGCGCCTTGGGGTCCGGCTTGGCCGCCTTGCAGCCCAGCATCAGGTTTTGGTGCACCGTGAGCTTGGGAAAGATGTCACGGTTTTCCGGTACGTAGCCAATCCCTCTGTGGGCAATCTCAAAGGCCTTGTCGCCGATGAGTTCCTGCCCCTTCCACTGCACGGAGCCGTGGGCATCCACCAAACCCATCACCGCCTTGACGGTGGTGGAACGGCCCGAGCCGTTGCGCCCGAGCAAGCCCACGATTTCGCCGGGCTGGACCGAGAAGTTCACGCCATGCAACACATGGCTTTTGCCGTAGAAGGCGTGGAGATTGGAAACGTTGAGCATGAAGGCTGCGCGATAGGGGATTCAGGCCGCGGCAGAGGCGGCCTGTTGGTCGGCCAACACCGAGCCGAGGTAGGCCTCTTGAACGCGAGCGTCGGCTCGGACGCGCTCGGGCGTGTCAAAGGCAATCACTTCACCGTACACCAGCACGGCGATCTTGTCGGCCAGTCCGAACACCACGCCCATGTCGTGCTCGACGGTCAGCAGGGTCTTGCCTTCGGTGACGTCTCGGATCAAGCGCACGAAGCGCGTGGTTTCGCTCTTGCTCATGCCGGCCGTAGGCTCGTCGAGCAAGATCACCGGAGAGCCGCCGGCGATGGTCACCCCCACCTCCAGGGCCCGTTGCTCGGCATAGGTGAGGTTCATCGCCAGATGGTCGCGCTTCTTGTCCAGCTTGATCATCTCCAGCACCTCGTCGACCCGCTCGGTGACGTCATCAAGGTCAGCCAAGAAGCGCCAGAAGGCGTAGCGGTGCCCCAGGCTCCACAAGACGGCACATCGGATGTTTTCAAACGCCGACAAACGGGTGAACAGGTTGCTGACCTGAAAGCTGCGGGCCAGGCCGCGACGGTTGATGTCGAAGGGCTTGCGACCGTCGATGCGCTGACCCATCAGCCGGATTTCGCCCCGCGTGGGTGCAAAGCGGCCACTGATCAGGTTGAACAGCGTGCTCTTGCCGGCGCCATTGGGCCCGATGATGGCCACCCGCTCACCCCGCGCCACGCTCAGGCTGGCGCCACGGATGATCTCGGTTTTGCCGAAGCTCTTGTGCACATCAATCAATTCCAGTGCCAAGCCCTCGGTTGAGGCTCCCTGTTGCAGGCTCATAGGGACTCCCTGCGCTTGATTTCCTTCTCGATCTCTTCTTGGGTTTGGTCCCACTGCTGCTTGAAGGCCCGCCGCGCGACTTCAAACAGCACAAGGCCCAGCACCACGGTAAACCCTGCGCCAAACCAGGCGTCCAGACCGGTGGCGTCCAGCGTGGCCCCCATGAAGCGCACGTCTGGGCCCATGGCCGCGTTCATCTGCAGGTGGTAGGTCATTTCAACCATGGCGGCACCGCCCAGCAACACGGTCAACCCCGTGCCCGCCAGGGCCAGATAGGACGTCCACAACTGGCGCAGCTTTCCAAAGGCTGCCACCCGCAGGTTCATCATGATCAGGCTGGCAAAGCCACCCGGCGCGTACATCACCATGAACAGGAACACCAAGCCCAAGTAGAGCAACCAAGCCTTGGTCCACTCCGACAAGAGCACCAGGGCGATGACCATCAAGATGGCACCGATGATGGGCCCAAAGAAGAAGGTGGCGCCGCCCAGGAAGACAAAGAGCAGGTACGCACCCGAGCGGTGCGCCCCCACCACCTCTCCGGTGACAAGCTCAAAGTTGATCGCCGCCAAGCCTCCGGCAATGCCGGCAAAAAAGCCAGAAGCCATGAAGGCCAGGAAACGCACCACTTGGGTGTTGTAGCCCACGAACTCCACGCGTTCGGGGTTGTCACGCACCGCATTGAGGATGCGCCCCAAGGGTGTACGCGTGAAGGCAAACATGGCCGCGGTGGATAGGAAGCAATAGACCGCGATCAGGTAGTACACCTGGATTTGCGGCCCAAAGGTGATGCCCAGGAAGGGCTCTCCAATGACCCGGTTGCCCGAGATGCCGCCTTCGCCGCCGAAAAACTCCGGCAGCATCAAGGCCATCGACCACACCAGCTCACCCACACCCAGGGTGATCATGGCGAAGGTGGTACCCGACTTCTTGGTCGTCACATAACCCAGCAGGAATGCGAAAAACAGGCCCGCCAGCCCCCCCACCAGCGGCACCAAGCTCACCGGCAGCCACAGCTTGCCAGCCGACACCAGGTTCAGGGTGTGGATGGCCAAAAAGGAGCCCAGACCGCTGTAGACCGCATGGCCAAAACTGAGCATGCCGCCCTGCCCCAACAACATGTTGTAGGCCAGGCAGGCAATGATGGCGATGCCCATTTGCGACAACATCGTCAGCGCAAAGCCGCTGGTCCACCACACGGGTGCGAGCAACAGGATCAGGGCGAACAGGCTCCAAACAATCCAACGGCCCACATTGAGGGGCTTGAAGTGATAGGCAGGGCGGGTGTCGTCGATGGTCATGGTGTGGTGGCCCCGCGCTCAGTCTTCACGGGTACCCAACAGGCCCTTGGGCCTGAAGATGAGGATGAGCACCAGCAGCAGGTAGGGCAGGATGGGCGCAGCCTGGGCCAGGGTGATCTTCAGGAAGGGATATCCGAAGGTTTGTGGCGTCACGGCCCAACCCAGGGACCGGGCTGCGTCGGCCAGTGAGCCGTCCACGGTCAAGGGCAAGGTTTGCAGCAGGCCGATCACCAATGAGCCCACAAAGGCCCCTGCCAGCGAGCCCATGCCACCGACCACCACTACCACGAAGACGATGGAGCCCACGATGGCTGCCATCGATGGTTCGGTGATGAAGGTCATGCCTCCGATCACGCCGGCCAGGCCGGCCAAGGCGCAACCGCTGCCGAACACGAGCATCAGCACGCGGGGCACGTTGTGCCCCAAGGCTTCCACCATTTCTGGATGCGTCAACGCCGCCTGAATCACCAGCCCGATGCGGGTACGGGTGAGCAACAGCCACAGGAACAAGAGCATGACCACCGCCACGGCCATGATGAAAAAGCGCGCAGCCGGGAAGGTCGAACAGGCGACCTTGACCGTCTCGGTGCTCACGCACAGGGCCTTGGGCGCAGCCCCAAGCATGAAGCCCAAACCGGTTTCGCTGGACTGCATCACGGTAAATGCCGAGCCCTGCAAGATTTCCGGGGGCGCGAACGGCACATTCGACAGGCCCCAGATCAGCTTGACCACTTCCAGCACGACATAAGACAGTCCAAAGGTCACCAACAGCTCAGGGACATGCCCGAACTTGTGCACCTTGCGCAAGGCGTAGCGTTCAAACAGAGCCCCCATGACCCCGACCACCAAGGGCGCCACCAAGAAGGCGGGCCAAAAACCGATCGCCTGCGACATGGAATAGGCCAGATAGGCCCCGACCATGTAGAAGCTGGTGTGGGCGAAGTTGAGCACGCCCATCATGCTGAAGATGAGCGTCAGCCCAGAGCTGAGCATGAACAGCAACAAGCCAGCGCTGATGCCGTTGAGGATGTTGATGAGGACTTGGTCCACTTGCCGCGGGATCCTATGGGCGTCCGGGGGACATTCAAGAAAAGGGCCCTGCAGACTTTCGCCTGTAGGGCCCCCGGTTCAAGCCAGGCAGCTTATCGCGGATTCGGGCGCTTCATTTGGCACGACGTGGGCGTGCTGGCCACATAGGGCTCGTAGGTGCGCACCGTGCGGAAGTTGTAGCCGGTGTTCTCGACGCTGTAGTCGTTGGGCTTGGCACCCGCCTTCTCCCAACGGCTGATGAACACGTGCTGCTGCAGCTGATGGTCGGTCTTGCGCATCTGGACCTCACCGGACAGCCCCTTGGCCTCCAG
This sequence comes from Betaproteobacteria bacterium, assembly GCA_009918225.1. Classification (GTDB taxonomy): domain Bacteria; phylum Pseudomonadota; class Gammaproteobacteria; order Burkholderiales; family Burkholderiaceae_C; genus RFTU01. The sequence continues at coordinate 7,090 of RGEP01000008.1, forward strand.
GCCCTCCAGGGCGAACGCAACCTTCAGGGGGTCGGTGCTCTTGGCCTTGGCCATGGCTGCGGTCAACAGCTGATAGGCGCTGAAGATCTGGGCGGTGTAGAAGTCGTCGTTGAACTTGGCCTTGTAGGCGTCCATGATCTTGCGAGCCTCGGGGGCCTCGTAAGACATGACACCCACTTGGTACACCCGGCCTTCAGCCTTGGGGCCCAACGCCGTGGGCGTGCCGCTGACCGAGGCATAGTAGGTGTAGAACTTGGCGTCCAAGCCGGCATCGTTGGCGGCTTTGACCAACAGCGTCAGGTCAGACGACCAGTTGCCCGTGACCACGGTGTCCGCGCCGGAGGCCTTGATCTTGGCGATGTAAGGGGCAAAGTCGCGGGTCTGGGCCAGCGGCGTGAGGTCTTCGCCGACGATTTGCACATCCGGGCGCTTGCGGGCCAGGTTTTCCTTGGCGTACTTCACCACCTGGTGGCCGTGCGCGTAGTTCTGGTTGATCAGGTAAACCTTCTTGATGTCCTTCTGGTCCTTCATGAAGGTCGTCAAGGCTTCCATCTTCATGGACGTGTCGGCGTCCAGGCGGAAGTGCCAGAAGTTGCACTTCTCGTTGGTCAGTGCCGGATCCACCGCAGCGTAGTTCAGGAACAGAACTTCCTTGCCGGGGTTGCGCTCGTTGTAGCGGGCCAGGAAGTCGATGATGGCCGTTGCGGGCCCCGTGCCGGTGCCCTGCGCCACATAGCGCACGCCCTTGTCGATGGCCGCTTGCAGCACGCTCACCGTTTCCTGCGGGCTGAGCTTGTTGTCAAACGGCATGATTTCAAACTTGACGCCGGCCGCGTTGCCCTTGCTGAATTGCTCAGCCAAAAACTGGAAGCCCTGCAGCTGGTTCTTGCCCGTCGCGGCGGTGAGCCCGGTCAGCGCGTCGATCCAGGCGATCTTGACGGTTTCTCCCTTTTGGGCGTGAGCCAGGCTTGCGCCCATGGCCAGGCCAGCGGCCATCGATGCGGCCAGAATCGTGCGGGTGTAGCGGGTCATCTCAAAGTTCTCCTTCAAACAAACAGCGGGAACGGTGAAGTTGTGGGGCCGAAAGGTACCGGAACACCGGTGTTCGAAGTCTCAGGGCATACCCCGAATTGGCGTGAAGACCCCCGAGGCAGTCGGGGCTTTGCCGGGCCAGCCGCGGCCGCGCGCCGGTGCCTACACTTCGGGTTGCCATGAGCCATTCCACAGACGACCCCCGCTACCCCGTTCGCAAGCCCGATGCCCAGTGGCGCCAAGCCCTGGGTGAGATCGAATACCAGGTCACACGCAAGGCCGCCACCGAGCGCGCCTTCACCGGTCGTTTTTGGGACCACTGGGAAGGCGGCCACTACGACTGCGTATGTTGTGGCACCCGCTTGTTTCATTCCAAGACCAAGTTCGATGCCGGATGTGGATGGCCAAGCTACTGGGAACCGGTGAACGACCAGGTCATCGAGGCGCTGCCCGACCGCAGCCATGGCATGGTGCGGGTAGAAGTGCGCTGCCGCCAGTGCGGCGCTCACCTCGGTCATGTGTTCGAAGATGGCCCGCATCCCACCGGCTTGCGCTACTGCATCAACTCCGCCTCCCTGTCCTTCACGGCGCAGCCCGCGGGCCAGGCAGCTGAAAGCACCCCTGCGGACAACACCCCCACGCCAACGCCCGGAACCGGATCCGCACCGTGAAGCTGCTCCTCGATTTCTTGCCCATCATCCTGTTCTTTGTGGCCTTCAAATGGGCCGAGGGGCACCCCGATGTGGCCGCTGGATGGGCCACGGAACACCTGGGCTTTCTCGTTCAGGGTGGTGTGGTCACGCCCGATGTGGCGCCGGTTCTGCTGGCCACCCTGGTGGTGATGGTGGCCAGCGGCGCACAGGTCAGCCTCTTGCTCGCCCGCGGGCGGCGGGTGGATCCCATGTTGTGGGTGAGTTTGGCCCTGGTGGTGGTACTGGGGGCCGCCACGGTCTGGTTCCACAGCGAAACCTTCATCAAGTGGAAGCCCACCGTGCTGTATTGGGCCATGGGCAGTGCACTGCTTCTGGGGCTCTGGGTGTGGAAGCGCAACCTGCTGCAAAGCCTGTTGGGTGCGCAAATGAAGCTGCCTGAAACGGTGTGGGCGCGGCTGAATGTCGCCTGGGCGCTCTTCTTCCTCTCGATGGGCGGGCTGAACCTTTGGGTGGCCTACCACTTCGACACCGCCACCTGGGTGAACTTCAAGCTGTTTGGCGGCATGGGGCTTTTGGTGGCCTTCTCCGTCGCACAGGCGATTTGGGTGTCTCGGCACCTGATTGAAGAGCCCGAGGCCACACCATGAACGCGCCCAAGCAGCCTCAGCCGACGCCCGCCCGCGCACCGGCCGGACGAGCGGCCATCGAACACGCTTTGAGGGCCGCGCTTGAACCCATCGAGCTGACCGTGGTGGACGACAGCCACTTGCACGCCGGACACGCCGGCGCGCGCGAGGGCGGGCACTACACCGTGAGCATCCTCAGCGAACGCTTTGAGGGACTGAGCCGGGTGGCCCGACACCGCCTTGTGTATGATGCTTTGCAAGGGCTAATCTCCTCTGGAATCCACGCCCTGGCCATTCAGGCTCGCAGCCCTCACGATTGAATCCCCCCTCCCCCATGAACAAAAAGCTTCTGATGCTGGCGGCCGCGGCCGTCTTTCCGATGTGGGCTGCGGCCCAGAATGTGGCCGTCGTCAACGGCAAGCCTGTGCCCAAGTCGCGCATGGACACGCTCATGCAACAGGCCAGCCGCAGCGGTCAACCGGTCACGCCTGAGTTGGAAGCGCGGGTGCGCGAAGAGGTGGTGCTGCGCGAAATCTTCGCGCAGGAAGCCGAGAAGCGAGGCATCGCGGCCACGCCGGACTACCGGGCCCAGATGGAACTGCTGCGCCAAACCCTGTTGATCCGTGAACTGTTCGCCGATTGGCAGCGCAAGAATCCGCCGACCGACGCGGAGATCAAGTCCGAGTACGACAAGTACAAGGCTCAGGCCCAGGGCACTGAATACCGCGCCCGCCACATCCTCGTGGAAAAGGAAGACGAAGCCAAGTCCTTGGCGGCCCAACTCAAGGGTGGCGCCAACTTTGATGAATTGGCCAAGAAGCACTCCAAAGACCCCGGCTCGGCCCAGCGCGGTGGCGATCTCGACTATGCCCGGCCGGAGTCGTATGTGCCCGAGTTTGGCCAGGCGATGGCCAAGCTGAAGAAGGGCGAGACCAGCGAGCCGGTGCGCTCACAGTTCGGCTGGCACATCATCCGCTTGGAAGACACGCGCGAAGCCCAATTCCCCCCGCTGGAGGAAGTCCGCGACCGCATCGCTCAGCAGATGGTGCAAAACAAGCTGCAGTCTTACCAGCAGGGTCTGCGGGACAAAGCCAAAACCGACTTCAAGTTCGCTCAGTAAGGCGGCCTGCGTCGATCACCAGGCGGCGGTCGCAGCGCGCGGCAATTGCCTGGTCGTGGGTGACCATCAGCAAGGTGGTCCCTTCGTCTTGGTTCATGCGAAACATCAGCTCCATGATCCGCTCGCCGGTGGCATGGTCGAGGCTGCCGGTGGGCTCGTCGGCCAACAGCAGGGCTGGCCGCACCACGAAGGCCCGCGCCAGGGCCACCCGCTGCTGCTCGCCCCCCGATAAAACCTTGGGATAGTGCCCGACACGGGCAGCCAGTCCCACGCGGTCCAGCATGTCCAGTGCCTGCTGACGGGCCCTGGGTTGTCCCATCAACTCCAAGGGCAACATCACGTTCTCCAGCGCGCTCAGGTGCGCCAGCAACTGAAAGCTCTGAAACACAAAGCCCATGCGCCGTGCACGGATGTCGGCGCGCTCGTCCTCGTCGAGGTCAAAGAGGTTTTGGCCTTCCAGCACCACGCGGCCCTGGCTCGGCGTATCCAGTCCGGCGAGGATGGACAGGAGCGTGCTCTTGCCCGAACCCGATGCCCCCACGATGGCCACGGTTTGCCTCGAGGACAAGGAAAAGCCCACATCATCGAGAATCGTCAACTCGCCATCGGCATCCCGCACGCGCTTGCTCACGTGCTCCACCACCATTAGGGCATCTGTCATGTCTGGCCGTTTGATTGCAGCCGAACCATTCAGCCGCCGCACTTGGATGCGGCACTGTAGCCTGATCTTGGCGGGCTGGGCTTGCCCAGGGTTTGCTGCAGGCTCGGCCGTGATCTTGGTGGTGGGTGACAGCTTGTCGGCCGAATACGGCATTGCGCGAGGCGCCGGTTGGGTGGCCCTGTTGCAGAAGCGCCTGGAGCTCGAACGGCGCGGTGCACGCGTGATCAACGCCAGCATCAGCGGTGACACCACCGCTGGAGGCCGGTCTCGCCTGGGGGCCCTGCTGATTCAGCACAAGCCCACGCATGTGATCATTGAATTGGGGGGAAACGACGCGCTGCGAGGCTTGCCCATCGCCAGCACGCGTGACAACCTTTTGGCCATGACCAAAGCGGCGCAGGGTGCCGGCGCGCAGGTGTTGCTGGTGGGGATGCAAGTGCCGCCCAACTATGGCAAGGCGTATACCGATGCCTTTGCCGGCGTGTTTGTTGAGGTCTCGCAGTCCGCGCAGGCCGCCCTGGTGCCCTTTCTGCTCAAGGGCGTTGCAGACAGCCCCAAGGCCGATGAACTGTTTCAGGCTGACCGCATCCACCCCCGAGAGGCCGCCCACCCGTTGATGCTGGACAACGTTTGGCCTGCCCTGCTGCGCTTGCTGCCCAAACGGACCGGCGGCACTTGATCAGCCCCGCCCTCAAGCGAGGCATACGAGCGCCGTGGCCTCTACTGGGCCAACTGCCGCTGTCGCTCGGGACGATCCGCCTTGTCGCTGGGTGGGCGTTCTGCCGGGCGCGCATCGGGCGGCCGAGGCACCTGGCGACTGGGCTCGGGGCGGTCCAGACGCACGGCGGGCGTCGGGCGGTCGACCGCACGATCCGCAGGACGATCCGCAGGACGATCAACCCAGCGATCCGACGGTCGTTCCATGCGCCGCTCTACAGCCCCTTCCGGTGACAGGCTCTCGCGCAAGGGCCTCTCAAGGCCATGACGGCGCTCAGGTCGCGGCGGGCGATCGTCTGGCAGTGCGGGTTGGTGTGGCAAAGGCGATCCGCCCGTTGACCACCCGGGTGGCATCGTGGGCCGTACAGGGTTGGTCTCGCCACCGTCCACGCGCGGTGGGCGCACACCGCGGTGCTCGGGCGGCAATACCGGCAACACCACCGGTGGCACAGGACGGCTGCGCACCGCGCCCGGCACCCAGACCCATCGGCTGTTCCATTGAATCCAACGCCCAAAGTGAGAGGGCGCAAACCCCCAAGGCGCATCGTCTACCCAAGTCCAGCCCCAGGGGTAGGCCCACACCCAGCGTCCGTCTCGAAACGGCTCCCAGCCTGGACGCACGCCATGGGGCGCCCAGATCCAGCCTTCTTCCGGGTGTCGCTCCCAGCGGCCGTAAGCGTCCAGGGCGTCCAGCCCGGTGACCTCCCGCCAAGGTGCAGCCGCAGCCGCCACAGGCCCCTCAGGCACCTGGTCGCGCGCTTGCACCCAGGCCGCAAAGGCATCGTTGAGCAAGACCGTGTTGCGCAAGCCCCCGCCGGCCTGTGAGCCCATCACCTCCAAGCGCTGGCCTGCGGCCACCTGCAGCCGGCTGTCGGCGACCTGAACGCTCAAAAGACCTCGCAATGAGGCCGCTGCCGAACGGCCGCCCGACACCGTGTCTCGGTCTAAGCGATAAAGCCCCGGGGCCAAAGGCTGTGCCCAAGCTTCACCGGTCACCAGTTGCAGCGCGCTGGCCCATTCGGGCGTGCGCACTCGGGCCACCAGGTGGCCCTGGTTCAAGCGCAGCTGCGCCGCTTGGGTATCCAGGCGCAGCACGTCGACATCGCTGGCCGGGCCGATCCACAGCCCCAGGCTGCCGACCTGAATCTCCACCCGGGCCTGGGCTTCGGTGCGGACCCGGTCGCCCTGGCTGATGATGCGGTTGAGCAGCAGCGGCGTCCACTGGCGGTCCTGCGCGTCCCACAACTGCGCCTGACCGCTGACAGCAGCCACCCGCCCGAGACGCTCCACTGCGGCGGCCGCCTCCCGCACCGGTGTTTCACCCATAGCCAGCTGGGGCTGAGCGCCAGCGCTGGTGGTCGCGCCGATCGCGCACAGCGCCGTCAGCGCCAACAAGGCCCACACCCCGTGCGTGACCTTCAGTGCCCCAAGCGTTCGTGTCTGCATATGGGATCAACGCAGCGGGCGCATCACAGGATGACCGCCGGCCCTCAATCGTCGTCGCTGGGCGCTGCGGCGAGTTCGGGGAACAGAATGTCGGTGTAGCCGAACTGGCTGAAATCCCGCATCCGCTGGGGGTACAGCACCCCCAAGAGGTGGTCACACTCGTGTTGCACCACACGGGCGTGAAAACCCTCCACCACGCGGTCAATGGCCTGCCCATGCTCATCGAAGCCCTGGTAGCGAACCTGGCTGAAGCGGGGGACCTGACCACGGAGCCCGGGCACCGAGAGACAACCCTCCCAGCCCAAGGACTCCTGGTCACCCTGCGCCTGGATCACCGGATTGATGAGGACCGTGGGAGGGATGGGTGCTTCCTGCGGATAGCGCGGGCTGACCTTGCCCGTGCCGAAGATCACCACCTGCAGGTTGACGCCAATCTGCGGCGCAGCCAGGCCTGCTCCGTTGGCGGCGATCATGGTGTCGCGCATGTCCGCCAGCAAGGCCTGCAGTTGCGCCGTACCGAATTCGGACACGGGTTCGGCGATGCGGCGCAACCGCGGGTCGCCCATGCGAAGAATCTCTCGTACGGTCATGTGCCCTCCTCGCCAGCGGGCCGGGCGAGCAGCGCCTTCAGGCCCTCTTCATCCAAAACCGGCACGCCCAGTTCGCGCGCTTTGTCCAACTTGCTGCCCGCCTCCGCACCAGCGACCACCCAGTGGGTTTTTCGCGAAACAGACCCCGCGACCTTGCCACCAGCGGCCTCGATCAAATCGCGTGCTGCGTCACGGCTGAGCGTGGGCAGTGTGCCCGTGAGCACCAGTGTCTGCCCCAGCAGCGGCCGGGGCGTATCGCCATGCACCCCTTGCCCTTCGCTCCACTGCACGCCAGCCGCGCGCAGTTGTTCCACGATCTCGCGGTGGTGGGCCTGCTCAAAAAAACCGCGAATGCTGCGCGCCACGGTCGGCCCCACATCCGGCACCTCCAACAGCGCGTCGAGGCTGGCATCCATGATGCGGTCGATGGAGCCAAAGTGCCGTGCCAGGTCTTTGGCAGTGGCTTCGCCCACATGGCGTATGCCCAAACCGAACAGAAACCTCGCCAGTGTGGTCTGCTTGCTGGCTTCAATGGCCGCCACCAAATTGGCCGCGCTCTTTTCCCCCATGCGGTCCAAAGCCGCCAGCTTGGCCACTCCCAGGCGATACAGCTCGGGCAAGGTGCGCACAATGCCCTGGTCCACCAACTGTTCGACCACCTTGTCACCCAGGCCCTCGATGTCCACTGCGCGCCGGCTGGCAAAGTGCAGGAGGGCATGCTTGCGCTGGGCAGGGCAAAACAGGCCGCCCGTGCAGCGCCAATCGACCTCGCCCTCTTCACGGGCGATAGGGCTTTCACACACGGGGCAACGCCCCGACAGGCGCTGCACCAGGTCAAACGGCGCGCCCACCGATTCGGGCCGGCGCTCGAGCACCACCGACACGACTTCCGGGATGACGTCACCAGCACGGCGCACGACCACGGTGTCGCCCTCGCGCACATCCTTTCGACGCGCCTCTTCCTCGTTGTGCAAGGTGGCATTGCTGACCGTGGTGCCGCCCACGAACACGGGCTCCAATTTGGCCACGGGGGTCAGCTTGCCGGTACGGCCCACCTGTATGTCGATGGCCCGCAGCAGCGTCATCTGTTCCTGCGCAGGGTACTTGTGGGCCACTGCCCAACGAGGCTCCCGTGTGACAAAGCCCAAGCGCTCCTGTGTGGCGCGGTCGTCGACCTTGTAGACCACCCCGTCGATGTCAAAGGGCAAGCCATCGCGCAGGGATTGGATGTCTTGGTGGAAGGCCACCAGACCCTGGGCGCCGTCCACCACACGCCGGTGCTCATCCACCGGCAAGCCCCAGTCGGCCAGCGCCTGCAGGATGGCGCTGTGGGTCAAAGGAGCCTTGTGGTCATCAGCACCCCAACCCTGTACCTCGCCAAGTCCATAGGCGAAGAAACTCAAGGGCCGTCGGGCCGCGACAGCGGGGTCGAGTTGCCGCACTGCGCCTGCTGCAGCGTTGCGTGGGTTGACGAAGGTCTTCTCCTGCCGATGGCCGGAGGCTATGAGCGCTCTTTGGCGTTCATTGAGCGCCTCAAAGTCGTCGCGCCGCATGTACACCTCGCCCCGGACCTCCAAGACCTCAGGCCATTGCCCCGAGCCAGACTGCAGGCGCAGCGGAATCTGGTGGATGGTGCGGATGTTCTGCGTCACGTCCTCGCCGGTTTCGCCGTCGCCGCGGGTCGCCGCACGGACCAACACGCCATGCTCGTAGCGCAGGTTGATCGCCAAACCATCGAACTTCAGCTCGCAGCTGTAGCGGACCAAGGGATCTTCTGGGCTCAGGCCCAGTTCACGCCGGATACGGGCGTCGAACTCACGCGCACCGGCGTCGGTCGTATCGGTTTCGGTGCGGATGCTGAGCATGGGCACGGCGTGGACCACCGGTGCAAAGGCCTGCAGCGCCTGACCGAGCACGCGCTGGGTGGGTGAGTCAGGCGTGCGCAGCTCGGGGTGAGCGGCTTCCAGCTGCTGCAGCTCCTGGAACAAGCGGTCGTACTCCGCGTCCGGAATCTCTGGCGCGTCTTGCTCATAGTAGCGACGCGCATGGTGCTCGATGAGGGCTCGCAAAGACTGGACGCGCGCTCGCACCTGCGGCGACACGCCAGCGGCTGCGGCGTCGTGGACACCAAGGGCTTGAGAAACCCCATCGACGTGGCGCGGTGCAGACACGACGACCGTGCGCCCTTAGCTGAACAGGCGCTGGGCCGCCATGCTGCCAGCGGGCAGGTCACGAGCCGCCAGGGCTTCGTACAGCCGCTGCAGTTCCTGGTGGATGCCGGCAAACTGCTGGATCGACACCGGACGCCCATCGTCGTCGACGAGGGCGCCGTCCAAGTCCTGAGCCAGCGCACACGCCAATCGCTGCCATTGCGAAAACGGCTCGGCCGATTCGGGCGACTGGGGCACATCCAGAGACAGCGTGCACCGCCGCAAGGCGGACTGGTCGGGGTCATCGGCCAAGGCTGCTTGAGCATCAAAACTCAGCACGACCAGGGGCGGCGCATCCAGGTCCTCAGGCAGCAGCACCCATTGGCCCGCGATGGGGCCCGGCGCCATGCCTTGACGAGCAGCGCACTGTTGCAAGTAGCCCACCGTCCAGGCAGGCCCTTTGGCTTGGAGATGAACCGCCAACTGGGCATCGTGCGCATGCGCGAACTCATCGAGTTCCCGGGCGCGGCTCACGACATCGGCCATGTCGGCGAAGTCCACCGCTGCACCCAAGGCGTCGGCAAAGCCCTGAACCTTCTGCACGAACTCCGAGTAAGCGATTTCGTTGAGTGGGCCGCCGCGGTTGGCCAATTGAACGCCCGCTTGAAAGGCGCTGTAGCGCTGGCCATGCACGGGCGCCTCCCAGGCACCGGTTTCGGCATTGAGCCCTTCAACCAGCAGCAACTTGCTGCCCACCCGGCGCGAAGCTGGCAGGGCCGCCAAAACCGGCTCGGCCGGAAGGGGCGCCTCCAGGGAGACTTCAGCAATGGCATCGATCAGAGGGTCGATGGCCGCGCGACGCCGCAGGCCGGCGGGCCTCGGGGCGCGCTCGCCGGTTGCTGCACCCGCCGCATCCGTCGCCAAGCTGCTGGGCGGCTCTCCGGCTGCGCCCACCGGTGCAACAGCACCCTCTCCCAAAACCGGCTCAGCCGGCTGCGCAGAAAGACTGGGCTCCACACGCTCCAAGGGCTGCGCGGCGCGCCGCGGACGCGCCCGCCACGAGGCCCACAGGCCCTGCACCAGCAGCACCAGCAGGACCAATGCAGCCAGGGCCAGCAGGCCTTGCGTCAGCGTCATGCCGCCTCCGCCATGCTCAGGGCCGACTCCATGTCCACGGCCACGATACGCGACACCCCCTGCTCCTGCATGGTGACCCCCACAAGCTGCCGCGCCATCTCCATCGCAATCTTGTTGTGGCTGATGAAGAGAAACTGCGTGCCTTCGGCCATCTGCGTGACCAAACGCGCGTAGCGCTCGGTGTTGGCGTCATCCAGGGGCGCGTCCACTTCGTCGAGCAAGCAAAAGGGCGCGGGGTTGAGTTGGAAGATCGCAAACACCAGCGCGATGGCCGTCAGGGCCTTCTCTCCGCCCGACAGCAGGTGGATGGTGCTGTTCTTCTTTCCGGGCGGCTGCGCCATCACCTGCACACCGGCGTCCAGAATCTCGTCGCCCGTCATCACCAATCGTGCATGGCCGCCGCCAAACAGCGAGGGGAACATGCGCCCGAAGTGCTCGTTGACTTGCCGGAAGGTTTCGCCCAGCAGGTCGCGCGTTTCCAGGTCGATCTTGTGGATGGCGTCTTCCAGGGTGGTGATGGCTTCGAGCAGGTCGGCGTTCTGTGCATCGAGAAAGCCCTTGCGCTCGCGCGCGCTGGTCAACTCGTCCAAGGCCGCGAGGTTCACCGCGCCCAAGCTTTGGATTTCACGGTTGATTCGGTCGATCTCCCCCTGCAACCCCCAAAGCTTGACGCCACCGCTTTCGATGCCGGCGGCCAAGGCCTCCAGGTCCACCTCCGCAGCCTGCAGCTGTTCGAGGTATTGGGCTCCACCCAGGGCCGCAGCCTGCTCTTCCAACTGCAGCTGCGTGATCCGGTCGCGCAGGGGCTGCAAGCCACGCTCGATGCCCAATCGCTGCTCGTCGGCCTGGCGCAGCTGTGCGCTCAAACCTTCATAGCGCTGGCGCACGGCGGCCAGCGCCTGTTCGCGTTGCAGCCGCTGCTCCAGGGCTTCCTGCAGCCCGGCCTGTGCTGACGCATCGTCAAGCTCCTGCATTTCCCGCTGGGCGGCTTCCGAGGAAGCTGCATTCGCCTGGATTTGCTGGTCTGCGGTTTGCACAAGGCGCTGCAGTTCCTGTGCACGGGCCTGCAGGGTACGGCCCGCAAAGGAGGCCTCTTGCGCCTGGCGCTCCAGGCTGCGCTGCTGCTCACGGGCCGCAGACAAGAGCCGCTCTTGCTCGATCACCACTTCATCGAGCTCAGCGTGACGTTCCTGCTCTTGAGCCAGTTGCTGGTCGAGTTCTTCGAAGCGGGCTTCGCCGGTGGCTCGGCGCTCCTGCAACCCCTCCATCTGGGCGTCGATCTCGCCCAACTCATCATCGAGCTGAACGGCACGCTCCTGAGCGGCCTGGTTCTGCTGGCTGACCTGCAGCCACTGCACCTCGACCTGATGGGCGCGCGATTGGGTAGACGCCGCGTCCTGTCGCAACTGTTCAGCCCGCAGATGGGCTTCGGTGTGAGCGGCCTCCGCCCTGACCAAGGCGGAGCGGGCATCGTCGCTGATCAGGGCCTGGGCGCGTTGCTCGGTCTGCAGGTTTTCAATTTCCTGAGCACGCGCCAACAGGCCCGCTTGCTCGGTATCGGGTGCATAGAAGACCACCGCATCGGCGCTGACGGTGTGGCCTTCCCGGGTGATGAGCACCTCGCCGTGCTGCAAGCGGCCGCGAAGGGCCAAAGCCGCGTCCAAAGAGGCAGCGGTGTAGACCCCCTGGAGCCAGTCTTGAAGCAGGTGGCGCAGACGGTCCTGTCCATCGGTGCGCACCAGCCCCATCAGGGGTGGCCCTGGCGGCTGAGAGGCCGGGGCAGCCGGGGCCACAGCGGATCCTTCGGCAGACGCGCTGTAGAAGGCGAGCTTGGCTGGGGGCACGTCAGCGGCAAAGGCCTTGAGCGTATCCAAGCGGCCCACTTCCAGGGCATGCAAGCGCTCGCGCAGCGCAGCCTCCAGGGCGTTTTCCCAGCCGGTCTCAATATGCAGCCGGGTCCACAGGCCGGTCAAAGATGACAGGCCGTGCTTCTCCAACCAGGGTTTGAGCTTGCCCTCGGTCTGCACCTTGTCCTGCAAAGCTCGCAGCGCCTCCAAGCGAGCCGTGAGGGCCGCCTGCCGGGCACTTTGCAGGTTGGCGGCTTCTTGCGCAGCACGACGGGCGGCGTCCAACTCCGGCAGGCGATCGCTGATGTCGCTCAAGCGCGTGGCAGCCTCCTGGGCCACCCGTTGAGCGTCCTGGCGCTCCAAGCGCAAGGCATCCAATCGAGCGGCATCCGGGGCACCCAGGCCCTTGCGCTCGCCGCTGAGGCGTTCGCGCCGAGCTTGCAGGCCGCGCAGCTGTTCTTCCACGCTGCGGCTTTCGGCGGCCAGCAACTGGATTTGCTGCTGCACCTCTGCGCCTCGCTGGCGCTGCTCTTGCGCACGCTGTTGGGCCACGCGCACCGCCTCTTGCGCATCGGGCAACCGGGCCGCCTGTTCCTCCACCTGAGCAGCCAACACCTCGGCTTGCTCTGCCGCTGCAGCCTCCTGCGCCGCCAGGTCTTCGAGTTCCTGTTGCGCCTGTTGTTGGCGCTCGGCCCACTGCGCGTCTTGGTTGCGCAACTCGGCCAACCGCGCCAACACCCGCTCGCGGCCTTCCACCACATAACGGATGCGCTCTTCCAAGCGGCTGACGGACAAGGCGGCTTCACCCAAGGCCCCCTGGGCCACATGCAACTCATCGCTGGCGGCATAGTGGTCTTGCCGCACCGCCTCCAAGGACGCTTCGACTTCACGAAGCTCGGCGGTTCGCGCCTCGAGCTCGTTGACCGCCTGGCGCATCGAGGCCTGCACCCTTTCCTGCTCGCCGGCGGCATCGCGGTGCTTGAGGAACCACAGTTGGTGGAGCTTGAGCGTGCCCTGCTCCTGCAACTGGCGGTACTGCGCCGCCACTTCGGCCTGCCGCTCAAGCTTTTCCAGGTTGGTGTTGAGCTCGCGCAGAATGTCTTCTACCCGCGTGAGGTTTTCACGCGTGTCCTTCAGGCGGTTTTCGGTCTCGCGCCGCCGCTCCTTGTACTTCGATACCCCAGCGGCCTCTTCCAAAAACAAACGCAGCTCTTCAGGCTTGCTCTCGATGATGCGGCTGATGGTGCCCTGGCCGATGATGGCGTAGGCGCGCGGGCCCAAACCGGTGCCCAGGAAGACGTCCTGCACGTCGCGTCTGCGCACCACCTGGTTGTTGATGAAGTAGCTGCTGTTGCCGTCGCGGGTGAGCACACGCTTGACGGCAATCTCGCTGAACTGGTTCCATTGACCACCGGCGCGTGCCAGGCTGTTGTCGAACACCAGTTCCACACTGGCACGGCTGGCCGGCTTTCGGCTGGTGGTGCCGTTGAAGATCACATCCTGCATGGACTCGCCACGCAATTCCGAGGCCTTGCTCTCGCCCAACACCCACCGGACCGCGTCCATGATGTTGCTCTTGCCGCAACCGTTGGGCCCAACGACGCCGACCAATTGGCCGGGCAGTTCAAAGGTGGTGGGATCGGCAAAGGACTTGAAGCCGGCCAGCTTGATGGATCGCAGCCTCATGGGGCTCCTGCTTGCACCGGCCGAAGGCGGCCGCAAGTGCTTGATTTAGTTGGATAAATTCCCGACCCACAGGGGTCAGATCAATCGAAGATGATAACATCGCACCATGCCCAAGACCCCCGCCAAAACCCAGCGCGCCAAGCCCTCTGCGCCGCCGAGCGCCCCGAGCAAACAGCTTGATGTGTTCCCCAATCCGGCCCCCGAGCGGGACTACGTCATTCAATTCCAGGTGCCCGAGTTCACCTGCTTTTGCCCATTGACCGGCCAGCCTGACTTCGCGCACTTCACCATCGACATGATCGCCGACCGTTGGTGCGTGGAGCTCAAGAGCCTCAAGATGTACATGTGGTCCTACCGCAACGAGGGTGCCTTCCACGAAAAGGTGACCAACGCCATCCTGTCGGACCTGGTGCAGGTGTGTGAGCCTCGCTTTGCCCGCATCACCGCCAAGTGGTACGTGCGCGGCGGCATCTACACCAACGTGGTGGCCGAGCACCGCAAAAAGGGATGGAAGCCCCAGCCTCGGGTTGACCTGCCCGCCTTTGAAACCGCCACCGGCTTGGCCGGCTGAAGGGTGCCGGCGTGAACCCCCTGCTGCAGCGGCTGCAGCCCTATCCATTCGAACGCCTGAGGGGCCTGACCGCAGGCCTTCAACCCAACCCAGACCTGCGCCCGATCAGCCTGGGCATTGGCGAACCCAAGCACCCCACCCCACCCTTGGTCGAGGATGCGCTGCTGGCCGCCCTGAGCGGTCTTTCGAGCTACCCTGCCACCGCCGGCGAGCCGGCTTTGCGCGAAGCAGCAGCAGGCTGGGTGCAGCGCCGCTACGGCGTGCTGCTCGACCCCGCGACCCAGGTTCTGCCGGTCAACGGTTCTCGCGAAGCCCTCTTTTCACTGGGCCAAGCCGTGATCGACGGCAGCCGCTCCGGGGCCACCGTGGTCTGCCCCAACCCCTTCTATCAGGTGTATGAGGGTGCAGCACTCTTGGCCGGCGCCCAACCCGCATTTGCCAACAGCGACCCCACTCGAAATTTCGCCACCGATTGGTCTCAGATCGACGAGGCCACCTGGGCCCGCACGCAGCTGCTGTATGTGTGTTCGCCCGGCAACCCCACCGGCGCCGTCATGCCCTTGGCGGAGTGGGAGCGGCTGTTTGCCCTCAGCGACCGACACGGCTTTGTGATTGCCAGCGACGAGTGCTATTCCGAAATCTATTTCGGCGATCAGGCCCCACTGGGGTCGCTGCAAGCCGCGCAGCGCTTGGGCCGAAGCGATTTCCGAAGGCTCGTGGCCTTCACCAGTTTGAGCAAGCGCAGCAACGTGCCCGGGATGCGTTCGGGCTTCGTGGCGGGCGATGCGCAGGTGCTCAAGCAGTATCTGCTCTACCGCACCTATCACGGCAGCGCCATGAACCCAGCCGTGCAACGCGCCAGCATTGCCGCCTGGAACGATGAAGCCCATGTGCAGGCCAATCGCGCACTCTACAAGCGCAAGTTCGAGCAGGTCACCCCGCTGTTGAGCGAAGTCTTGGACGTGGCACTGCCCGATGCGGGCTTCTACCTCTGGGCCGGTGTGCCCGGGGGTGATGATGTGGACTACACGCTCAAGCTGCTGGCTCAATACAATGTGGCCGTGTTGCCGGGCAGCTTCTTGGCCCGTAACGCCCACGGCGCCAACCCCGGCGCAGGCCGTATCCGCATGGCCCTGGTGGCCGGCGTTGAGGAATGCCTCGAAGCCGCCCACCGCATCCACCAGTTCACCAAGGAATACCGTTCATCATGAGCACCGCCCAGTTGCAAGCCATCATCGACACCGCCTGGGAGGCGCGCACCCAGATCAATGCCCTGAACGCTCCCGAAGTTCGAGAGGCTGTTGAGCACGTGATTGCCGACCTGAACAAGGGCCGCATACGCGTGGCCGACCGCCAAGGGGTGGGCCAGTGGCAGGTGAACCAATGGGTCAAGAAGGCGGTGCTCTTGAGCTTCCGTCTCAACGACAACCAAATCATGCGGGCGGGTGATCTGGGGTTCTTTGACAAGGTCAAGACCAAGTTTGCCCACCTCGATGAGGCCCAGATGCGCGAGACCGGTGTGCGCGTGGTGCCACCCGCCGTGGCCCGCCGCGGGTCTTACATCGCTAAAAACGTGGTGCTGATGCCCAGCTACGTCAACATCGGCGCCTACGTCGACGAAGGCACCATGGTGGACACCTGGGCCACGGTGGGCTCCTGTGCCCAAATCGGCAAAAACGTGCACCTGTCGGGTGGCGTGGGCATCGGCGGCGTGCTCGAGCCCCTGCAGGCCAACCCCACCATCATTGAAGACAACTGTTTCATTGGTGCACGGTCCGAGGTCGTGGAGGGCGTGATCGTCGAAGAAAACTCGGTGATCTCGATGGGCGTGTACATCGGCCAGAGCACCAAGATCTACGACCGCGCCACGGGCGAGGTCAGCTACGGCCGTGTACCGGCGGGCTCGGTGGTCGTCAGCGGCAACCTGCCCAGTGCCGATGGCAAGTACAGCCTGTACTGCGCGGTGATCGTGAAGAAGGTGGACGCTCAGACCCGCGCCAAGACCAGCATCAACGATTTGTTGCGGGCCTGATTGAAGCTGCTGCCCCTCATCGAAATCGAAGCCGCCCGACTCGCCGAGTCGGGCGTTTCGTTTGGACACGGCACCACCAATGCCTTTGACGAGGCGGTATGGCTGAGCCTGTGGTCGCTGGGACTGCCGCTGGATGACCTGGACGGTGAGTGCGCGCGCGAGGTCAGCACAGAGCAGGCCCAAGCGATTCGGGCCCTCATCGATCGCCGCATTCATGAACG
>RGEP01000071.1 GCA_009918225.1 Betaproteobacteria bacterium
CAGCTCAGGCGAGCCCGGCGCGTCGTATCGCAGGGTGCGCAGTCGGGGGTCGAAGCCGCCGAAGTCATACACGGCTGCGTGTTCGCGGGCCGCCAACAGGGTGGCTTCAGAGGCTAGGGTGTGGGCCGACAGCGCCAGGATGGCCTTCGGCTTGGCGAACTGGGTTCGCCACTGCTGTCCATACGACTGCATGAACGCACCGGCGGCCCCCCCTTGCAGGGCGGTCATCGGCGAGCCGTGAGAAACAAACAGGGCGCTGGGGTGCGGAAGGGCGGCACAGGCGGCGGGTTCCATGACACGGATTTCATCAGCATCCCCACGCCCCACCGTTGCAGCCAATTGCATGCATCATTCGAGGATGAACACCGTGCGCAATCGGCCGCCCTTGGCCCTGCTGGCCTGGCGCCAAACCTGGCGAGATTTCCGCGCCGGCGAATTGAGGCTGCTCGCCCTGGCCGTTGTCTTGGCGGTGGCCGCCTTGTCGGCCGTCAGCTTTTTTGCCGACCGGCTGCAGGCCGGCCTGTCCCGAGATGCCGGTCAACTCTTGGGAGGCGACCTGGCGGTGTCAGGGGACCAGCCCTTGCCCGCGGCATGGGCTCAAGCGGCTGCGGAGCGTGGCTTGCGCATCGCCCGCACGGTGAGCTTTCCCAGCATGGCCCGCGCGCCACAGGAGCAGGGCGGCCAGTTCCGCTTGGTTGCGGTCAAGGCGGTGGCCGGTGGCTACCCGCTGCGCGGCCAGTTGACGTTGCGCGACGCGCAAGGGCGCGAATCGGCGCTGGCACAAAGTCCCCAAGCGGGCAGTGTGTGGGTCGATGCTGCATTGCTGGACGGTTTGAACCTGGCCCTGGGCGACCACCTGCTGTTGGGCGAGGCGCGGCTGCGCATCGAGCGCGTCATCTTGAATGAACCGGATCGCGGCGCGGGGTTCATGAGCTTTTCACCGCGGGTGATGCTGCACGAGGATGACCTTCAAGCCACAGGGCTGATCCAGCCGGCCAGCCGGGTCACCTACCGGCTGATGGTCATGGCCCCCGATTCGATGGGGCGCCGGGCAGCGGAACTCGCGCTTTCGAGCCTTCGCCAAACGTTTGAGGACCAGATCGAGCGTGACGGCCTGCGTGGCGTGCGCCTGGACAGTTTGGAAGCGGGACGTCCTGAGATGCGCCAAGCGCTGGACCGCGCCGAGCGTTTCCTGACCTTGGTGGCCTTGCTCTCGGCGCTGTTGGCCGCGGTGGCGGTCGGCATCGCTGCCCGTGACTTCACCGATCGGCACTTGGACGATTGCGCCCTGTTGCGTGTGCTGGGCCTGCATCAGCGCGAGATTGCGACCCTGTATGCGCTGGAGTTCGCGTTGGTGGGCGTGGTGGCCTGTGCCTTGGGCGTGGCGGTGGGATGGCTGGTGCACCATGGATTCGTGGCCTTGTTGGCCGGGCTGGTGAAAACGTCGCTGCCGAGCGCCAGCCTGCAGCCGGGTCTGCTGGCTGCGGCCTTGGGCTGGGTGCTGCTCATGGGCTTTGGTTTGCCCCCGGTCCTGCAATTGGCGCAAGTGCCGCCCCTGCGGGTGATCCGGCGCGACGTGGGCAGCCCGCGGCCGTTCTCCTTGGGCGTGTTGGCCGCCGCAGCCTTGAGCTTCACCGCCCTTTTGTTGGCGGTGTCGTCTGATCTGCGCCTGGGCCTGATCACCGTTGGGGGATTCGGCATGGCCTTGCTGTTCTTCGCGGGCTTGGCGGCCCTGGCCATGGTGGCTTTGCGCCGGCTGGTGCCGCGTTTGCCCTCTGCCGGTCGCTGGCAGGCCTTGGTCATGGCCACCCGGCAATTGGCCGCCCGTCCGGGGTTTTCGGTGTTGCAGGTCAGCGCCTTGTCGGTGGGCTTGTTGTCTCTGGTGTTGTTGGTGCTGCTGCGCACCGACCTGGTGGCCAGCTGGCGATCGGCCACGCCGCCTGATGCGCCCAACCGCTTCGTGATCAACATCCAGCCCGAACAGTCAACCGCCTTCGAGCAGCAGTTGCGCGACGCGGGCGTGCAAGGCTACGACTGGTACCCGATGATCCGGGGCCGCTTGGTGGGCATCAACGGCCAGGCCATTCGGCCGGGCACCTTCAATACCGACCGCGCACAGCGCCTGGTCGAGCGCGAATTCAACCTCAGCCACACGGCCGAACTGCCCGGACACAACCAGGTGTCGGCCGGCCGCTGGACGCCCGATGAAGCCGACGGCCTGAGCGTGGAGGAAGGCTTGGCCCAAACCCTGAAGCTCAAACTGGGTGACCGTTTGCAGTTCGACATTGCCGGCACCGTGCGCGAAGGCCGCATCACGTCCTTGCGCAAAGTGGAGTGGGGCTCGATGCGGGTGAACTTCTTTGTCTTGTTTCCGCAGGCCGAGATCGGTGGGCTGCCCAGCACCTACATCAGTGCCTTCAAGGCGCCTGCTGCGGCCGACGCCGCGCAGTCCTTGGACCGTCAACTGCTGCAGGTGTTTCCGAACATCACCAACGTGGACATCTCGGCATCGGTGGCACAGGTGCAGCAGGTGCTCAACCAGGTCATCAGTGCGGTGGAGTTCCTGTTCGCTTTCACCCTCGCTTCGGGCCTGTTGGTGCTGGTGGCCACCATCACCGCTACCCGCGAAGCACGGGTGCGCGAGTACGCGGTGATGCGCGCCCTGGGTGCGCGCAGCGGTCTCTTGCAGCGCATGCAGCGCGCTGAACTCTTGGGCGTGGGCGCCCTGTCAGGGTTGCTGGCCTCATGCGTGGCCATGGCCGTGGGTGCTGTGTTGGCGCGATCGGTTTTCGAATTCAACTGGGCACCCAGCCCATGGGTGCCGGTGGCCGGCATGGTCGCGGGTGCACTGCTGGCCTGGTGGGCTGGTGCCTGGGGCCTGCGCGCCATTTGGCGCAGAGAAGGGGTTGGTGCGGCCTTCTTCCACGGTGTAGACCGCGGCCAGGGCCGCAGCCTCGTCGGCCAGATCGCCGTCATACTCGGGGTGCTGTGCCAGCCAAGGCGCAGCCTTGGCCTGCATCGCATCCAGCGGCATGCCGGCGCGGTGGCGGCGCCAGGTTTCGCAGAAGAAGCGGCGGACGTCCTCTTGTGATGGGGCAAACATAAGGGCATTGTGGATGATCACCGACCCGCAGTTCTATTTCTGGGCCATTGCGGCGGTGTTGCTGGTGGGACTGGCCAAGAGCGGTTTTCTCAGTGGCTTTGGTGCGGTGGCCACGCCGCTGATGGCCATGGCCGTGCCGGTGCCACAGGCCGCAGCCATCATGCTGCCGCTGCTGTGCGTGATGGACCTCGTGAGCCTGCAGCAGATGTGGCAAGACCGCGACCGGTCGTTGCTGCGGCTGCTGCTGCCCGCGGGCCTCTTGGGTATCGTCCTGGGCACGCTGCTGTTCACCTTGGTTTCCGCGGCGGTGGTTTCGCTGGTGGTGGGCGTGCTGACGCTGTTGTTTCTTCTGCTGCGGGTGCTCAGGCGCCCGGGTGCGGCGCAGGTGGTGCCGGCACCCCGTTGGGGGTTCGCCCTTGGGGTGGTCAGCGGTTTCACCAGCTTTGTGGCGCATGCGGGGGGGCCACCCGTGAGTGCCTATGTCCTGCCCATGCGGCTGGACCCCATCAGGGTGACGGCCACCATGGCGGTGTTCTTTTCCGTCATCAACTTCGCCAAGTGGGGGCCTTATGCGGCTCTGGGCTTGTTCGATGCACGCAACCTGTGGACCTCGTTGATCCTGGCCCCTCTGGCTCCATTGGGTGTTTGGGTGGGCGTCTGGCTTACCCGGCGCATGGCCGCACACTGGTTTTACCGGGTGGCCTATATGGGCATGGCCGCAGCGGGTGGCAAGCTCTTGTGGGACGGTTGGCGCGCCCTCTGAGCGCTTGAGAGGGGCGCATGCTCAGGCCCCTCATTCTGGGGGGGCTCGGCGGGGTGGTGACCCCTCGGATGCAGGGGGACCCCTGGCTCGAGGGGTGTTGCGCTCCACTTGGCGTGCCTAGCATCTTCCGAACCGGCCCCTTCTACGGCCGGGTCAAGGAGTGGATGATGAAGATGCTGCTGTTGGACGACCATCCCCTGGTGCGCTCGTCCTTGGAGTCGGTGATCCAGTCTATGGGGCGCGAGATCACCGTGTTGAGCGCGGCCACGGCTGCACAGGCGCAACAATGCTTGGCCGAATCAGGCCCGGTTGATTTGGTCCTGCTGGACCTGCACTTGCCCGATGCCAACGGCTTTTCGCTCATGGCCGAATGGCGTGTGTCGCATCCGCAGATGCGTGTGCTCGTCGTTTCGGCGTCTGAGGATCCGGGCGAGGTGATGCGGGCGCTCGAGGCGGGGGCGGCGGGCTTCATTCCCAAGCGCACCGCTTTGGAGGTGCTGGTGCATGCCCTGCGTCTGGTCCTGTCGGGTGGCACCTATGTCCCTCCGATGGCGTTGAGGCAGGGGTCTGCGCCGGTGGCAGCAGCCCCGGTCCGCAGCACGGCTGCGCCGATGAAGTTGCACGAGCCGGCGCTTGGTGCGGCAAGCGCTGGCTTGAGCCTGCAATCGGCCTGGTGGCCGTCGGCCGCACCCATCGAGGCCAGCGTTGCACCTGCGGGCCTGGGGGCATCGTCCCCATCGTTGCCGCAACAGTTGCGTCTGACGCCGCGTCAATCCGAAGTCTTGTCGCTGCTCTTGCAAGGACAGCCCAACAAGCTGATTGCAAGACGGTTGAACCTGTCGGTGGAAACGGTGAAAGACCATGTGGCCTCCTTGCTGCGGGTGCTGGGGGTGAGCTCCCGTACCCAAGCGGTGTTGGCCGCCAGTCAGATGATGGCAGCCGCCCCCGCTGGGAGCCCGCCCGTGATGCGCCCGCCAGTACCGGCACTGGCGCATCGCGCCTACTGAAGTCCAGAGGGGCCATACATGAGCACAGCCGTGCATCCCCTGCCCGGTGCGGCAAGTGCCGGGTCACCCCCTGCAGCCACCAACGACCACCCAAGTCCGGCCTGCAGCCTGCAGGATCGCTTGGGACACATTCAGCGAGATGTCTTGCGAGCGCCGGCTGAGTGTCTGGCCCATGTGCTGGGCGGGGCTCTGGTGGCGGCGGTCTTCTGGTCGATAGAGGCGCAGGGTCCGTGGGCCTGGTGGGGTGGCGCCTGCCTGTGCCTGGGCATGCTTCGCTTGGGTTTGCGCCAGGCCCTGGTGTGCCGGCTGGAATCGGCGGGGCCAATCGCGCACGATTCGGTGCAGGCCCAGTGGCGTTGGGACCTCCACAACCGCTTGATCCTGTTGGGCTTGGGCGCCATCACCGGATGGGCCACGGCATGGCACGAGCCGCGGGCTTCGGGGCTTGAGCAGTCCATCTTGCTGATCATCGTGTTCAGCTGGGTGCTGGCCGCCATGCCGGCCCTATTGCATCGCAAGGGCATGTTCCTGTTGCACGGGGCGCTGACCGCCGGCCCCCTGGTGGTATCGGTGGTGCTGGACACCGCCGATGCCCACCACCCCCACCTCACCGGCTCGGTCTTGCTGTTTCTGGGCCTGGTGGTTTGGATGTTCAGGGGGCATGTCAGCCTTATGGCGCACCTGCAGCGCGACCAGCAGTTGCTGCAGCACTGGCGCGTCAGTTGGGCACAGGAAGCCGCCCAGGCACAGGCTGCTGAGCTTTCGGCACAGGCGGTGGTCCGCTCCCAGGCCCGTTGGCTGGCCACCATCAGCCACGATGTGCGCCAGCCGCTGTGGTCCTTGCAGCTGTATGCGCAGCAGTTGCACAGCCGTTTGTCCCAGCCTCAAGACCAAGCCCTGGGAGAGGGCATGGCCCGCAGCCTGCAGGCTTTGGAAACGCTCTTGTCCGAGCTGCTGGATCAGGCCCGGGCGGAGGCGGTCGCCGTCGATCGTGCCCCACAGTGGGTGGCATTGGCCCCCCTGTTTGAGCGCTTGTCCGCACAGTTGAACCCCTGCGCTGCGGAAAGGGGCTTGCATCTGGCCTGGCGCGGCCAGGGGCAGCGGGTGTGGGGCGACCCTGTGCTGATTGAGCGCATCCTGCGCAACCTGGTTCTCAATGCGCTGGAGCACACCGAGCGTGGTGGGGTGCTGGTGGGTGCACGCCGGCGTGGGCGGCGTTTGCACCTGCAGGTCTGGGACAGTGGCCGAGGACTCAGTGCCGCGCAACAGCACCGGGTGCTGAACGGCGAAGCGGCGGGTGCTCTCGGGAACCCCATCCACGCCTCACCGGAGCCGGGCATGCCAGCGCAGCGCGGGCAGCGCAGTGGTTTTGGCCTCGGCCTGGGCATCGTTCGTCGCCTGAGCCACCTGATGGGCGCACAGCTTCAGTTGCGCAGCCGTCCGGGGCGTGGATCCCTGTTCGAGGTGGTCTTCACAGACCCTGCAAGCACCTCCTTGTCACCGCCTTCACAGCACCGCTGACCGCGGTTGAGCACCGGTTCAGCTGGGCTGGTACGCCAGCCGAACGTAAATGGGCGCGAAAGCTTCAGCCTGCGTGATTTCCAGCAGGTGTTCGCGCGCCAACTCCAACAGGGCCACAAAGGTCACAACCACCACGGGGGTGCTGGCCTGGGTGTCGAAGAGGTCGGCGAATTCCAGAAAGCGCTGACCCTGCAGGCGGCGCAGCACCAGGCCCATGTGCTCGCGCACCGACAGCTGCTCACGGCTGATCTTGTGGTGCTGGTTGAGCTTGGCGCGCATCAGAATGTCGCGCCAGGCTTCTTGCAGGTCCACGGGGTTCACATCGGGCAGGCGCACGGCCACCGTCTGGTCAATCGTGACCTGTGCCTTGAGGAAGTCCCGCCCGATCACCGGCAACTCGTCGATCTGCGCTGCGGCGAGCTTCATTTGCTCGTACTCCAGCAGGCGGCGAACCAGTTCGGCGCGCGGGTCTTCCGGCTCGCTGCCGTCCTCGCTCTTCTTGGGCGGCAGCAGCATGCGGCTCTTGATCTCAATGAGCATGGCGGCCATCAACAGGTACTCGCTGGCCAGTTCCAGGTTGCGCCGGCGGATCTGGTCCACATAGGCCAGGTACTGGCGCGTCACATCGGCCAGCGGGATGTCCAAGATGTTGAAGTTCTGCTTGCGGATCAGGTAGAGCAGCAGATCCAGGGGGCCTTCAAAGGCCTCGAGGAACACCTCCAAAGCGTCCGGCGGAATGTACAGATCGGTCGGCAGCGCAAACAAGGGCTCGCCGTACAAGCGGGCCACCGCCACATGGTCCACGGTCTGCGGCTCGCCCGAGGGCTCAGCGACCTGGATGGGGCCTTGTTCGGGCGCCTCGCGAGGCGCTTCGGGAACGGGGCTGTCGCCCGCGGGCGTTTCCACGGCTTCAGCGGGCCTTGGTCTGGTAGACGTAGGCCTGCTGGGGCACGCGGGCTTGCCGGGCCTGTGCCTGTTGGTCGCGGTCTATGGCTTTGTCCCACAACAGGGCACGGCCTTCGCGCTGTTCCTGCTCCAGCGTGGGCTTGGCCTGCTTGAGCGAATCGATGAACTGCGTCACATCAGACTGATAGGGTTTCCAGAACAGCGGCATGGTGGGCTTTCTCGCAACCGGGCCATCCGGCGCAACCGACGATTTTAGTCTGGCCCCGGGTGCGCACCGGGCCAGGGTTCGAGCACGAAGATGCCCGGTTGGGCTTTCTCATCTGCATGGCTGGCGGCCAGCACCATGCCCTGGCTCACGCCAAACTTCATCTTGCGTGGGGCCAGATTGGCCACCACCACCGTCAGCTTGCCCTGCAGGTCTTCGGGTTTGTAGGCCGAAGCGATGCCGCTGAACACATTGCGCAACTGGCCTTCACCCACGTCGAGCGTCAGCCGCAGCAGCTTGGTGCTGCCTTCCACGGCTTCTGCCCTTTCAATGCGGGCCACGCGCAGGTCGACCTTGATGAAATCGTCGATGGTGATGGTGGGGGCCAGCGCCTGTCCTCCAGGCAAAGGCAGGGCGGCACCGCCCGAGGCCGCCGTATCCGCGCAGGCCGCCGCGCCGGGTGTGGCGGCCACACCAGTCGAGCCGTTCGAGGTGGCCGCTGGCTCGGCCGGCGGCTCGAACAAGGCCTCCACTTGCTTGGGGTCCACCCGCTGCATCAGGTGTTCGTACGCGCCAATCTCGTGCACACCCAGGGGCTTGACCGCATCAGCCAAGCGCAGAGGGGATACGCGCAAGAAGGACTCGACCTGTGCAGCCAGGGCCGGCACCATCGGTTTGAGATACACCGTGAGCACGCGGAAGGCTTCGATGCAGACCGAGCACACCTCGTGCAGCGCGGCATCCTGGCCGGCTTGCTTGGCCAGCTCCCAGGGCTTGTTCTGGTCCACATAGCCGTTGACACGGTCAGCCAGGGCCATGAT
>RGEP01000072.1 GCA_009918225.1 Betaproteobacteria bacterium
TGGGCCTGGTGGTGCAGCAGGTGCATGCCATCGGCAACCTGTCCCTGGTGATCATCCTGGCCTCGGGCCTGGCCGTGGGCTTCGTTTTGGCCCTGCAGATGTACTACGCGCTGGTCACCTACGGGGCCACCGAGTCGCTGGGCTTGATTGTGAACTTGGCCCTGGTGCGGGAGTTGGGCCCGGTGGTGGCGGCCTTGCTGTTTGCCGGGCGGGCCGGCACTTCGCTGACGGCCGAAATCGGCCTGATGAAAGCTGGCGAGCAGCTCTCGGCCATGGAGATGATGGCGGTAGACCCGCGCAGCCGCGTTTTGGCACCGCGCTTCATCGCCGGCGTGGTGTCCATGCCTCTGCTGGCAGGCCTGTTCTCGGCCATCGGCATCCTGGGCGCATGGGCGGTGGCGGTGGGGCTGATCGGTTTGGATGCCGGCAACTTCTGGTCGCTTATGCAGTCGCGCGTGGATGTGTGGCGCGATGTGGGCAATGGCATCGTCAAAAGTTTTGTGTTTGGCGTGATCTGCACGGCCGTGGCGCTGTACCAAGGGCATGAGACCCAAGCGACGCCGGAGGGCGTGGCCTATGCCACGACCCGAACGGTGGTGATCTCGTCGCTGTCGGTGTTGGGCATGGATTTCGTGCTCACCGCCTTGATGTTTTCGACGCCTTGAGGCAACGGGCCAGGGCTTAACGGGGAAAGACGCATGAACAAGAAGGGCATCGAGGTCTTGGTGGGCGGCTTTGTGCTGCTGGGCCTGGCTGGGCTGTTGTTTCTGTCGCTGAAAGCCGCCAATCTGGCCAGCTTCGGCGAGAGCAAGGGTTATGTGGTGACGGCACGATTCGACAACATCGGAGGCCTCAAGCCCAGGGCACCCGTGCGCAGCGCCGGGGTGACCGTTGGCCGTGTGAAGTCCATCGGCCTGGACCCCAAGACCTTCCAAGGGGTGGTGACCCTGGAACTCAACCCCGAGGTGCAGTTTCCGCGCGACTCGTCGGCCAAGATCCTGACCTCGGGTCTCTTGGGCGACCAATTCATCGGCATCGAACCTGGTGGCGACGAGAAGAATCTGGCCGCCGGTGATGTGATCACCTCCACGCAATCGGCGGTGATCCTGGAAAACCTGATCGGCCAGTTCCTCTTCAACAAGGCCGCCGAGGGTTCAGGGGGCGGCAAATGAAGCGCCCGATGCGAAGCCTGCAGATGGCGGCATGCGGCGGCAGCCGCACCGTGCTGACGTTCTGCTTGGTCGCTGTTTTGGGCGCGGGCCTGTCGGCCGGTGCCGCGCAAGCCCAGACCCCCATCGACCCCCAGGCCGCTGACGCAGCGCTTGGGCTGGATGCGAGCTCGGGGGCCGCCTCGGGTGCGACCTCGTCGGGTGCGACCCCGCGTGCCAGCAGCCCTGGCCCCAGCGCAACCGCCCAAGTGCCGGGTATGGCCGCGGCCATGCGCTTTTGGGGCACGGTCCGCCCGTCCCTGCCCGGCCAGGACCCCTTTGAGCGCCTCAACCGAGCAGTGTTCATCTTCAACGGCGTGGTGGATCACTTTGTGGTCAAGCCCGTGGCCGAGGCCTATGAGGCGGCGGTGCCCAAACCCGTGCGCACCGGGGTGGGCAATGTGCTGGGCAATGTTTCGGATGCTTGGTCGGCGGTGAACCTGGCGCTTCAGGGCAAGGGCACCCGCGCCGCTGAGATGACGATGCGCGTGGGGCTGAACACCGTGTTTGGTCTGGGGGGGCTTTTGGACATTGCCTCGGAAGCCGGCCTGGAGCGCCAAAGCGAAGACTTCGGCCAAACCCTGGGCCGCTGGGGGGTGCCCCCGGGGCCCTACCTGGTCCTGCCCTTGTTTGGCCCTTCGTCGGTTCGCGATGCCGTGGGCTTTCGCCTCGACACGGCCTACAACTCGGCGGTGTATCCGAGCGACGCACCGCAGCGGTGGCGCTGGACGGCCCTGCGCCTGACCGATGCGCGCACCGACGCGCTGCCCTTCACGCGGCTCCTGGACACGGTGGCGCTTGATAAATACACCTTTGTCCGCGATGCCTACCTCACACGGCGGCGCAGTCTTGTCTACGATGGGAACCCGCCGCCTGATGACCAGGACGAGTTGCCGGTGGAAGCGCCGGTACAAGAGTGAACATGAACCGCCTATCCCTGAATTCATTGACCTTATGGCCTGCCAGCTCCAAGGCCTGTTTGTGGGCCCTGCTGGGGGCGATTGCGCTGGTGCTGCACAGCCCGCCGGTCCTGGCGCAAACGCCGGCCACCGCTGCTGCACCCGCAGCGGCCGCACCAGCCCCTGATGCCTTCATCTTGGACTTGTCTACCGAAGTGCTCAACATCGTGAAATCGGACAAGGCCATTCAGGCTGGTGACACCGCCCGGGTGATGGCGCTGGTGGACACCAAGGTGATGCCCCATGTCAATTTCCAGCGGATGACGGCCTCTGCCGTGGGCCGGCACTGGCGCAGTGCCACACCAGAGCAGCAAAGACGCCTGCAGGAAGAGTTCAAGCTGCTGCTGGTGCGCACCTACTCAGGGGCCTTGGCGCAGGTCAAGGACCAGTCCATCGTGCTCAAGCCCCTGCGTGCCAACCCGGGCGACACCGAAGTGGTGGTGCGCACCGAGATCAAGGGCCGTGGCGACCCGATCCAGTTGGAGTACCGCTTGGAGCGCTCAGGCAACGGCTGGAAGGTCTACGACTTCAATGTCTTGGGCATTTGGTTGGTGGAACAGTACCGCTCCAGCTTCGCCCAGGAGATCAGCGCCTCGGGCATCGATGGCCTGATCAGCAAGCTCGCCGAGCGCAACAAAGGCGCGTCCAAGGCGTGAAGCTCGAACTGCCGCTGCGGCTGACCATGCAGGAGGCCACCACCGTGCTGGGCGGCCTGCGCCAGTCCATTGCGCAAGCGCAGGGTGCCGAGGTGCGGCTGTGCGCGTCGGCCTTGCGCGAGTTGGATACCGCGGCCATTTCGGTGCTGCTGCAGTGCCGGCGCCAGGCACGTGAACGCGGCCTGTCCTTGGTGCTGGAATCGGTGCCCCAGCAGTTGGCCGCCCTGATGGCCTTGTACGGCGTGGCCGAACTCTTTGGCCTTCAGACCGCGGCCTAACGCGAGCTTGGCAAGTAGCGGCGTGCCCGCAGGTTGCGCTTGATTTCGCAGGGCCACACCGGTGGTCAAGATGTCCACGATCGTCAGGTGCAGCAAACGCGAGACCATGGGGCTGTATCGGTCGTGGTCTTCTGGGTGGTCGGCGGCCAGCAAGAGCCGGTTGTGCCCGTTGGCCACGTGGGCCAGGGGCGAGGCGCTGGCGGTGATGAGGATGGTGGTGGCTCCTTTGCGGTGGGCGATGTCCTCGGCATCCAAGAGGTCTCGGCTGCGGCCTGAGTTGGAAATCACCACCGCGCAGTCGCCTGGGCCCAGCATGGTGGCGCTCATCACCTGCACATGGCCGTCACTGATGGCCGTGGCCGTGACGCCCAAGCGAAAGAACTTGTGTTGCGCGTCTTGCGCCACGATGCCCGAGTTGCCCACCCCGTAGAACTCGATGCGGCCCTTGTTCCGACAGGCCTGGGTCAACGCTTCGATGGCCAAGTCGAACGCGTGGTCGGCCGCTTCGTTGCGGTAGCGCAGCAGGGCGCTGACGGCGTTGTCGATGACCTTGACCACGATGTCATGGGGCTTGTCGTCTTCGTCCACCGCTCGGTGCACGAAGGGCACGCCTTCATTGACCGTGCCGGCCAGTTTGAGCTTGAAGTCGGCCAGTCCGTCGTATCCCACGCTTCGGCAAAAGCGCACCACGGTGGGCTTGCTCACATGGGCGCGCTCGGCCAGTTCCACCACGGGCAGGCTGGCAAAGCTGCGCGGGTCGGCCAGTACCAACTTGGCCACGCGCTGCTCGGCTGGGGGCAGGGCAGGCAGCGAGGCGCGAATGCGGTCGATCAGGCTCATGGGCGGCGGGTCTCCGTCAGGGTGCTGCGTGATGGCGTGATGGCGCTACTGCTCTTCGGCCCAGGCGTGGCCGTCTCGCGCCACCAGGGCGCTGGCTGCCGGTGGGCCCCAACTGCCAGCCTGATAGGGGCGCGGGCCCTCATGGTCTTGCGCCCAATGGTGCAGGATGGGCTCCACCCATTGCCAGGCCTGCTCCTGTTCGTCGCTGCGCACGAAGAGGTTGAGGCGCCCGGCCAAGGCATCCAGGAGCAGCCGTTCATAGGCGCCGATGCGCTCGGTGGGGAAAGCCTTGTCGAAGTCCAGGTCCAGTGAAACAGGCGAGAGTTGCTCGTTGCCGCTGCCCACGGGGCCCAACCCCCCTTTGGCCGCCATCAGGTGCAACTCCAGGCCGTCTTCGGGTTGCAGCTTGATCACCAATTTGTTGGCGCGGGCGGCGCCGGGAAAGATGGGGTGCGGCACCGGCCGGAAGTTCACCACGATCTGCGCATCTCGGGCGGCCAAGCGCTTGCCGGTGCGCAGGTAGAAGGGCACGCCGGCCCAGCGCCAGTTCTGCACCTCGGTGCGCAAGGCCACAAAGGTTTCACAGGCGCTGTCGGCCGGCACCTTGACCTCCTCCAGATACCCGGCCACCTTTTCGCCATCAATGGTGCCGGCTCGGTATTGGCCCCGGACCACGTCGCGCACCACGGTCTCGGCCGTGAAGGGCTTGAGCGACTTCAGCACCTTGAGCTTTTCATCGCGGATCGCATCAGCGTCGTTGGACGGTGGCGGCTCCATGGCGATCATGGTCAGCAGCTGCAGCGCATGGTTCTGGATCATGTCGCGCAGCGCCCCCGTGCGGTCGTAAAAGTCGCCGCGCGTGCCCACGCCGATGCTTTCGGCCAGGGTGATCTGAATGTTGGAGATCGACTCGCGCCGCCACAAGGGCTCAAACAGCGCGTTGCCAAAGCGCAAGGCCGCCAGGTTCTGCACCGCCGGCTTGCCCAGGTAGTGATCGATGCGCAGCGCCTGCCGTTCGGTGAAGGCGCTGGCCACGGCGCGGTTGATGTCGCGCGCGCTTTGCAGGTCGTGGCCCAGGGGCTTTTCCAGCACCACGCGCACATGGGGTGCGTTCAGACCCACCGCCCCCAGTTGTTGGCAGATCTGGGGAAACAGGTGGGGGCTGGTGGCCAGGAACAGCACGACGGTCTTGGCCCCGCGCGCCTCCACCCACCCCTTGAGACCTTCGTAGTCGCTGGCCTTGGACAGGTCCATCCGGCGGTAGTGCAGCAGCTCGGAAAACCGGTCGAATTCCTGAGGGCTGGGCTGCTTGGCGGCCTCGACTTCGAAGAATCGCTCGCGGATGAATTCTCGGTACTGTTCATCGCTGCGCTCGTCTCGCGCCACGGCGAGAATGCGGCCTTGCGCAGGCAATTTGTGGTGTCGCCACGCCTGGAACAAGGCGGGCATCAGCTTGCGCCAGGTGAGGTCACCGGTGCCGCCGAACAGAATCAGATCAAAGGACATGAGGCACTGCTGTGTCGGGATGCTCGTCGAACAGGATGTAACAAAGTTACACTTCGGATGATGCATGAGTTTCATGCGAGGGTCAATGCAAGGGAAGTCTGGATGAACCAACTCGAACAACTCAAGCGCTGCACCACGGTGGTGGCCGACACCGGCAACTTCAAGCAGCTGGCTCAATTCGCGCCTCGCGATGCCACCACCAACCCTTCCCTCATCCTCAAGGCGGTGCAACAGGCTGAGTACGCGCCCTTGCTCGCCGAGGTGGTGGCGGCCCACCCGGGCCTGCCCTTGCCGCAGGTGATTGACCGTGTCTTGGTGCGCTTTGGCCTGGAGATCCTCAAGGTGGTGCCGGGCCGGGTGAGCACCGAAGTGGATGCGCGGCTGAGCTTTGACCGGGCCGCCACCGTCCAGCGGGCCCGCGACATCATGGCCCTCTACGCTGCTGCGGGTGTGGGCCGTGAACGGGTGCTCATCAAGGTGGCGGCCACCTGGGAAGGCATACAAGCAGCGGCCGAGTTGGAGCGTGAAGGCATCCACTGCAACCTCACCTTGCTGTTCGCGTTCTGCCAGGCCGTGGCCTGTGGCGACGCGGGGGTGCAGCTGATTTCTCCCTTTGTGGGCCGGATCTACGACTGGGCCAAGAAGCAGGCCGGCAACAGCTGGGACGAGGCGGCCATGGCCGGTGTGAACGATCCGGGTGTGCGCTCGGTGGCGCAGATCTTTCAGTACTACAAGCACTTCGGCATTCACACCGAGGTGATGGGTGCGAGCTTTCGCAATGTGGGGCAGATCCTGGCCTTGGCGGGCTGCGACCTGTTGACCATCAGCCCGGAGTTGTTGGCACAACTGCAAAGCCGCGAAGAGCCCGTGGCCGTTCAGCTCAGTGCCCAAGCCGCCCGTCAGCAGCCGCAAACGCGGGTGCGCTACGACGAAGCCGCTTTCCGTTACGCCCTCAATGCCGATGCCATGGCCACGGAAAAGCTGGCCGAAGGCATCCGCGCCTTTGCGGCCGACGCGGAAAAGCTCGACGCCCTCGTGCTGGCCCAGCGCGCCTGAGGCGCGCACCGGATGGGAAGGAATGGAGATGAGCACGAGGCTTGAAGAGGCCCAGTCCAGCGCGCTGCGGGGCGACCGCACACCGCAGTGGTCCGAGCTCAGCGCCTGGGTACAAGCGCCTGGTGCCGGGCGCCAAGGCGGGGCGTACCGCCACTATGACTTGCGCCAGGCCTTCACCCAAAACCCGCAGCGCTTTGACCAGTTCAGCCTGCAGGCGCCGGGCGTGTTTGCCGACCTCAGCAAGAACCTGTGGGACGAACCCGTGCGTGCACGGCTCTTGGCAATGGCGCAGGCTTGCGGTGTGCTGCAGCAGCGCGACGCCATGTTTGCCGGTGCGGTGGCCAACCCCACCGAGGGTCGGGCGGTGTTGCACACGGCGCTTCGCGCGCCGCGAGGGCAGGGTCCGCATGCCGAAGAGGTGCACGCCGTGCTCGACCGGATGCTGGCCTATGCGCATTCGATGCGTGACGTGGAAAGCAGCGGCATTCGCGACGTGGTCAACATCGGCATCGGCGGCAGCGACCTGGGACCGCAGATGGTGGTGGCGGCCCTGGACGCCCAGGTGCACCCCCAGCTGCGTTTCCACTTCGTCAGCAACGTCGACGGGCACGACTTGGCTCCGGTGCTGCGCCAGCTCGACCCGCAGCGCACCCTGTTCATCGTGGCCTCCAAGACCTTCACCACCCAGGAAACCCTGGCCAATGCCCATGCGGCCAAGGCCTGGTTCCTGGCTCAAGGGGGCACGGACATTGCCCGTCACTTCGTGGGCGTGACCACCAACCTGGAGGCTGCGGCGGCCTTCGGCATCACCACCACCTTCGGCTTTTGGGACTGGGTTGGTGGCCGCTATTCCCTGTGGGGCGCCATTGGCCTGCCGATTGCCATCGCCCTGGGCGAGGACGGATTCAGGGCCTTGTTGCAAGGCGCCCATGCCATGGACCAACACTTCCAGCAGGCCGAGCCTCAGGCCAACCTGCCGCTGCAACTGGGCCTGCTCGACGTCTGGTATCGCAACTTCTTGGGCTTCAGCAGCCGCAGCGTGGCCCCTTACCACCAGGGCTTGCGTCGATTCCCGGCTTACTTGCAGCAGTTGGAAATGGAGTCCAATGGCAAGTCGGTGGACGTACAGGGCCAGGCCCTGCCCTATGCCACCAGCCCTGTGGTGTGGGGCGAGCCGGGCACCAACGGCCAGCACGCCTACTTCCAAATGCTGCACCAGGGCACCGACGTGATCCCGGTGGAGTTCATCGCGGTGAAGACGCCGACCCACGGCTGGCCCGACCTGCACCGCAAGCTGCTGGCCAACTGCCTGGCCCAAAGCCAAGCCCTGATGCTGGGCAAGCGGGCCGAAGAGGCCGCGCTGGAACGCCCACCGACCGCCTCGGCCGCCATGGTGCCGCAGGTGCTGGCACAACACCGCACCTTTGCAGGCAACCGCCCCAGCACCACCTTCGTGCTGCAAGCCCTGAACCCCTACACCTTAGGGGCGCTGGTGGCGATGTACGAGCACCGGGTGTTCACCAGCGCCGCGGTGTGGGGCATCAACGCCTTTGACCAGTGGGGCGTGGAACTGGGCAAAGCGCTGTGCAACCAACTGCTGCCCCGCATGGACAGCGGCGACACCAGTGGCCTGGACGCCTCAACCGCGGGCTTGTTGGCGATGCTGCGCTGATCAGCGCGGCGCCAGCCAGCGCTCCACCAGGCGCACCCACAGGCTGCCGCCGGGGCCAATCAGCTCGTCATTGAAGTCGTAGTTGGGGTTGTGCAAGGTGCAGGGCCCCATGCCGTGGCCGGGCGTGCGGTGGT
>RGEP01000073.1 GCA_009918225.1 Betaproteobacteria bacterium
CAGGCGCCCGGCCACGCTCACCGCCACGGCTTGCGGCTCCAGCACCTCGTTGGCCACGCCGGCATAGCGTGTTTGCAAATCGCCGGCTTGGTGCTGGGGCTTGAAGTCGTTGGGGAAGGGGACGGTGCCCGCATCCGCGCACTGCGCGCGCAGCGCGGCCAGCTTTTCCCGCCGCTCGGCCATCAACTTGTTTTCGTCGGGGGCTTCAGGGGCGGGCGTGGAAGGCGTGTGCGGTGCGGGCGTGGTGCTCATGGGGCGTGTCCGTGGGAATCAACCGGCGGTCTGCCGCCCATGGTCACGGGCGGCAGACCGCGTTGCGGCCAACCGGTCATTTTAGGTGCCTGGCGTCACCGGCACTGCAACGCCATGGCCCTGCGCGGGGCTGGCCACTCACGGCCGCAGCGGGCTCAACTCCGCCTTGCACCACCTGGCCAAGCCGGATGCTGCCACCCGTTTGCCCACCGCAACTCCACCTCCGCCAGCTCATCGTCGTCCGGCAACCACAGGGCTTCAGCATGGCGGCACTGGCCACTGACGGTGTAGCTGCGGTAACGGTTCAAGGCAGCGATGTGCTCATCGTAGGGCTGAAACGCCAGCTGAGATGGAAAACAGGCCATGGCTGCTTGCTTGTCAGCCCATACGCTGTCGATGTTCACCAGGCGGTGCGGCCACAGCGGCGAGCCCACTTCGTAAGCAGCCCATTGCACTGACATGCCGGCCAGCCGAGAACGCCGCACACCATGCGCCACCGCCCAAGCGGCCGCACGATGGTCGGGGTGCACTTCCCAAGGGGAAGGGCCGTACACCAGGTCAATGGCTCGTGCTTGCGTGGCCTCAAGCAGGCGGTCACTGACCGTTTGGAGCAGGGCTTCATCGAAGCCCAGTGCGCGGTCCGGATACTGCCAAAACTCCGGCGCCCGCAGGCCCAGGGCTGCACATGCAGCAGTGGACTCAGCCGAACGAACTTGGGGATCGCCAGCTCCTGAGCCATCGGTCAACACCACCACGTCAACCACTGCGCCTGCCAACGCATGCAGCCGCGCACAGCCGCCGCACCCAAACACTTCATCGTCTGGGTGGGGGGCCACCACCAACACCCGCGCAGCGGGCAACACACCTTCGGCGGTGTACGGCACCAGCTCCCGTTCTGGTTGCATCGCCTGCGGCCTCATTCGAATAAACCGCCCCGGGCCCATGCCGGGTAACGGACCTGCAAGGTATCCAGCAGATAAGCCGTGCTCAGCCACGCAAACAGACCCAATGCCAAGGTGGCCGCTGCCAGGCACACCGCGCGAGCCGCCCACTGGGGCGTGTGGCCAACGCTGGTGACCGGTGCTCGGCCCTGGCACGCAGTCGGCCCCGGCCAAGCCCCCAAAGCATAGGCGGCCACCAAGGCTGGCGCGATGAAATAGCGGCCCTGCACGCCCTCGATGAGCTGTGCAGGAAACGGGCTCCAGGTGACGAGCATCAGCAAGAACGCGAGTACACCCGAACCCCCAGCACAAAGTGCCAACACCAGGCGGTCGACTATCGTGCGGCGCCAGGCGGCCGCCCACCAAGGCAAGCTCAACACCGTCATGGCCGCCAGGCCCCACCACAGGGTGGGATAGGCCGCTTCGGCCAAGCGCGTGTCCAGCCAGCCCAGATTGCCAATGAAGCTGTCCAGCAAGAACTGCGGTCTGTGCTCATCTTCAAAGGTGCGTTGAAACACCGCCCACAGGTCTTGAGGATGCTGCAGGTAGTGGGCCACTACTTTGCCAGGGCTTATGTCCCGCTGAACCCGCGTGTCCACCACCGTGCTGGCAGCCCATGTCGTCCACAACAGGGTTCCGGCCACCCCGGCAGCGCCCGCCCAAGCCAGGGTGTTGGCCGGTTGCGAACCGGCCAAGCCACCGTCAGCCACCACGGCGGCCTCGCCTTCCCACGGCCTGCGCCACGCCCACCACAGGGGAAGCAGCAGCAGGGGCATCAGGTGCAGCCGGGCCGTGACCAACACCAGCAGGCAGCCGGCTGTGCCCCACGCCCAAATCGACCGTGGTTCCTGCCGCAAGCGCATCAACATCGACAAGGCCAACAGCGTGAGCGCATGCGCCGGCCCGTCGACCACGGGCGACAGCATTTGAAACAAGCTCATGGGCAGCATCAACAGGGCCCACGCCAACAGGGGCGGCGCCCAAATCCATGCGGCCAAGGCCATCGCCGCGATGCAGAACGCTTGCGACGTCAGCCGCGCCAGGTGGTAACTGTCCAGCACCGTCCAATCCAGGGCCTGACCCATGGCCAAGCCCAGCGCTGCGGGGGTGTAGATCAGAGGCAGGTACATGGCCGAGCCAGGCGCTTCGCCATAGATCAGGCGACCCGTCCATCGTTGGGTTTTCAGGGCCAGCAGATCATCAGGCGATACCTCGGGGTCGCGTTGTGTGATCACCGGTACGTGGGCCCGTGCCAGTACCGCCAGGGCCACGTCAAAGTGGCTGCCGGTGCTCACGCCGGGCTCGGTGGTGGCCAGGGCTTGTCCCTGTGCCAGCGAAGCCACTCGGATCAGGTGGGCCAGTTCGTCAGGCGACTGCAGCGGCGGTACCCATCGGGCCAGGAATTGCAGGCACACCAACAACAGGCCCGCGGCCACCGCCAGGGCGGCCCCCTGCCATTCCCGGGATTTATTCACCGTACCGACACCCAAACGCCGGCGCCAATCAGCAAAGCCCCAACCCAATGCCGAAGGCCGACGGCTTCGCCCAGGACCCACCAAGACAAGAGGGGCACGATGAAAAACGCCAGTGCAAAGAAGGGATAGGCGACCGACAAGGGTACGGTTCGCAGCAGCGCAAGCCAGGCCAAGGTGGCCCCGCCGTAGACGGCTATGCCCAACCAAAACCATCCCAAACCCAACAGCCCCGTCAGCCCCGATCCGGGCAACCAGGCGGTTGAGGCCAGTTTGAACACCACCTGTCCCGAGGCGATGGCCGCAACGGTCACGGTGAGCAGCAGGGCTTCAAGGCCGGTCATCTTGTTGATGTTTCGGATGCTGCGGCGTCGGTGGCGGGCAGCAAGGGGTGAATGGCTCTCTGGGGTTGCTGCGCCACGTCGTGGCCAATGAAGGCCAAGAGCATCTGCAGGCCGACCAGGGTCGGCAGGGCCGCCAGCATGATGGTGCCCAGCGGTGTTGGCACGCCCGTTGCCAAGGCGTTCGACCAGGTGCTGATACCAAACACCACACCGAACAACAGCAGGGCTGATCCCATCACCAATTCCAACGACGCCACCGACAGGTCACGCAGGAAGTAGTTGTAGGCCACGCGCTTGCCCAAGTTCGCCAAGTTCTTCCAAGCGAATTCCGGCAAGATGCGCCACACCTTGAGATTGCTGCGCTCGTCTGCATAAAGCGCTTCCATGGGTACATCCACCACGACAGCGCGCAGCGTACCCAAACGAAACAGCAGGTCGGTTTCAAAGAAGTAACGGCGGCTCACCTTGTCCAACTCCAAGTAGGGCAGGAGCCGGGCATGGATGGCGGTGTAGCCATTGGTCACGTCAAAGAGGCTCCAGTAACCGGTGGAGAGTTTGGCCAAAAAACTGAGCCCCGCATTGCCCAGCAGGCGGGTACGAGGCATATCCTTGAGAGAACGCAAGGTGAAGAAGCGGTTGCCCTTGGTGTAGTCGGCCCGGCCCTGGGCAATGGGGCTCACAAATCGATCAATCAGGGACGGGTCCATCTGCCCATCGCCGTCGATCTTGACGATGATGTCGGCTCCGGCCTTGAGCGCCTGTGCATACCCTGTCATCACCGCAGCACCCACGCCCTGGTTATGTGGATGCTGAAGCACTTCCACGCGGGGGTCGTGGCACTGAGCCTGCACCCATGCACCGGTGCCCTCGGGGCAGGCGTCATCGACCACGAACACCCGCCACACCTGCGGCCCAATGCCCTGCAGCACCCGCATCACCTGGCCCTTGCATCGATAGCAGGGAATGACCACCGCAACCTTTGCCGAAGACGGCGCCGCCGCCGACGGGACTGCAGCGCAGGCGGGGGTGGGGCCAGTTGTGGGCGGCAGGGGCAACATCTGGCGATTCTATGAAGACCCACGGCTTGCGAATCCCATCACAATCCGGCCCCATGCAAACCCCTGACCCGCTCCATCCCGGTGCCGAGGCCTTGCGGGGTGTGGCCGCCCTGATGGTGCTGGCCACGCACTACGTGGCCTTGGTGCAGCCTCAGGGGCCGGGCTTGTGGGGCCTGGCCGCCACAGGTGTCGACCTCTTCTTCGTGCTCAGTGGCTTTGTATTCGCCAAGTTGTTGGCCCGCCCGGGGTGGTCTTTGGCGGCCTACGGCGTGCGGCGGCTGTTTCGCTTGTACCCCCTGTACCTGGTGGCCCTGTTGGTTTATGCCGGGCTTCGTCCGGCTGATGGCCGATGGGATGCCCTGCCCGCGCACCTGGCCATGCTGCACACCACAGGCAGCCTGCAGTTGGCGGGCGCGTACAACGTGGCGTTCTGGAGCTTGCCGCCAGAAGTTGAGTTTTACCTGTTGCTGCCCCTCCTGGCTTGGCTGGCCGTTGCCATGCGACACCAGGTGCAGGCCGCTTTGTGGCCCTTGCTCGGAGCGGCCTTGGCGGTGAAGGTGGGGCTGGTGGCGCTGGCCGACCTGGGTGAATCACCCGAGAGTTTGCGCCGCGTGCTGACCGTTCATGCGCCCGGGCTATTGGTTGAGTTTTTGTTGGGTGCTGGGGTCGCGGTCGTCGGTGGACATGTGGACGCCCCTCAATGGGCGCGGCCTTGGTCCATGCGGACACGCCGCATAGCGGCCGTGTTGGGTTTGCTGGCCTTGGTGGTGCTCGCCATGGTGTATGCGCAACAGTTGTCAACGCCAGAGCAGGTGGCACGGGCGCCGCTTTGGCTGCAGGGGCACGTGGGCCTGTGGGCGTCAGCGGGGTTTGCAGCCTTGATGCTCTTGCTCAAGCCCGCCGCGGCGTTCGCGCCGGCCGAATCCGCGCACACCGATGCGGGACACCGCCTTGCGTGGGCCGTGGCCC
The DNA here is from genome assembly GCA_009918225.1 of Betaproteobacteria bacterium. Taxonomy (GTDB): domain Bacteria; phylum Pseudomonadota; class Gammaproteobacteria; order Burkholderiales; family Burkholderiaceae_C; genus RFTU01. The sequence continues at coordinate 5,037 of RGEP01000073.1, forward strand.
TGTGGGCCGGTCGTTGCAGCTATGGGGTGTACCTGTTGCACAACGCCGCGCCCGCCTTGGTAGCCCGCCTGTGGCCATCGGCCCAGGGGTGGCCGCTGCTGCTGGCAAGCTTGGCCCTGACCTTCGTCATGGCTGCGGTGCTGCACCGCGTGGTGGAAGCACCCGCCCGGCAGTGGGGCCGGCGCTGGGCGGCTCGGCTGGATCAGCGCCAAGCCCCACCCACGGCCCCGCGCTAAAGGCGGGTAAATCCGAGCCAGCCCTGCTCGGTCCAGGCCCAGTAGTCGCCAGGCGCCAACAGTTCCCAATCGTGCTGGCTCAAGTGGGCCCAGACCCCGCCGGCGCGCACCCAGGCTGGGTCACCGCTGGGCACGGGTGAAAGCGCACAAACCGGCCCCAGAGCATCGGCCGCCTGCGCGCTGGTGTTGATGCGATGGGCTACGGGGCCCAGTTCACCCATAGCGGTCAAGCCTGGCCATGTCCTTTGAAGCCACCGAGACAGCGGCCCTTGTCGGCTCCAGTAGTGGCCCTTGGCCGACTCCATCAGCGGCGCTTTGTGGGGCTCATGGCGCCAACGGTGCACCGCGTCAAGCTGCGGCGCGATGCCCAGCTGCCACCCGCAGGCTCTGAGCCGATCGCACAACTCGGCGTCCTCGAAGTACATGAAGAACGACTCGTCGAACAAGCCACCGCTGGCCGCCACCGCTTCTCGTCGCAACAACAGCACGGCCCCAGACAGCATCGGCACATCCCACAGCGGCGCATCTGCCGGGTGTGTGGCCGAAAGCTGCGCGGTTTGGCGGGCCTGTTCGCTGGCCCAGGCCACCGCATTGCGTCTTGATGCCCAGCCCCGCTTGAACTGGGCCCAGGGGTGCTGGGGCGTGGCCTGCGGCAGCAGCCAGCCGCCCACGCGGTCCCACCAGGTGCGGGGGCTGATGGCAGCTATGCGGGGGTGGCTCATCAGCAGTTGCGCCAAGTGCCCAAGCTGTTGGGCTTCAATCTGTGCATCCGGGTTGAGCAGCAGCACAAACGGTGCTTGCGATTGCGCCCAGGCAGCGTTGCAACCCGCTCCGAACCCGGCATTAAAGCCCGGCGTCAGCTGCACGAGGTCGGGGCCCAGGTCTCCACTGGGGGCTTGGGCTGCCGTCCACGTGCCGTCCCCCCATACGCCCCCAGCCTCGCGTATCACTCCCTGCAGTTCTTGAGCATGGCCGGCATCGCCCGAGTTGTCGACCACCCAAATGCGCCCATAGGGCCATCGGCCCTGCGTGCGCAAGCGCCCCACCGCGCTGCGCACCAGCTCTGCGCTGCGGTAGTTCACGATGAGGCGCTGTGCGCCCAAAAACGGCACCTGCATCTGCGCACCTTCGGGCAGCACAGGTGCATCGGCCAGCACCACCAGGGCTTGCCGCGCCTGCAGCAGGCGGTAGAAGGGGCGAACGCCAGACTCCATGTCCATCACGCGGCCCCCGTGCAAGGCGCGTTCCAGTCCACGGTACTTTCGGTCGAAGTGGCGTGTCACCGCGGGGTCGACACGTGGGTCTGCCGGTACCGCAGAGGCCATGGCGTTGACCACACAGCCACTGGCCTGCGCCAGAAAGGCAATACCCAAGTAAAAGCTGTCGTAGTGGGGGGTGAGCAGGACCACCCCCTGGTGCTGCAGCAAACGCTGCAACCTCTCCGGTGCATCGGGTGGGTCGAACTCACAGCGCAGCTCAGCCCAGCGGCCAGCCCACATCAGCTGGGCTTCAAACTCGTCACGCGCTTCCACCACGAAGCGCTGCGCCACGCAAGCGTGCACCTGGGACGAGGGCATCAAGCCCTGGCGGGCCAGCTCCTGCGCACCCAGCAGGCTCATGCGCTGTATGTGCCGGGTTTGCAGGGCCATGCTGCGCCAATCCCGCGCTGCCCAGGCATTCAAGCGGCCGCGCCACAAGGCCAAGGCCATGCCCAGGCGCAAGGGCAAACGGGCCAACAGGGGCAGCAGCACCGCGTAGTCCCACCGGTGCAGGGCCTTGGCTATCCACCACCCCATGCGCTCAACTCGCATCGTTGGCCACGGTGTGTGCAGCCAGGAACTGCGCCACGTCGCCGGCTTGCTGAATGTGAAAGCACGACGTGCTCAGGGGCAGCTTATGGGCCCATTTGCGCTCAAACGCAGCGCCGTTGCGCGCAATTCGGTCGATCAAGCGGCGCGGCATCAAGCCGCTGGAAGGGGTGCTGGAGTGGTGTTCGCAGCAAGCGTCGAGCACGGCGCACGCATAGCCCCGCTCCAGCGCTTGCAGGCACACGTCAGTGCCGTAGAAGTCAAAACCAAGTGCGGCGTCCCAGCGCAGGCCTGAATCAACCCGCACCGCCACCAGCAGCTCATCCAGGCTGTTGACCGCATGTGGCAGCGGTGCGGGCTCGCGCAGCAGGGTGCCGCGGTCTACCACATGCCCCGCCCGCAACGCCGTGCTTGCATGCCGTTCGTGCTGCACGCCGTATACCCCCGCAACCGCCAGCTTCGGCCAGCGGCTTTGCGCTAGGCACAGTTGCGCTGCCCACTGATGCAGCCAGTCCGGTGGCAGCCACACGTCTTGGTGAACCCAGATCAGCCATTGCGCGGATTGGGTGGCGTGCAGCCGCTCGATAACCGGGTTGAAGGCCGCAGCGGCACTGTCTGCGCCCCACACCACTTCAGGCGGTGGCACGTCTGATTGCGCAAGTGGGGATGCCCAAAGAGGTGATGCCAACAGGCAGCGATCCAACACCTCTTGTTGGGTGGCGGCCACCACGAATCGTGTATCGGGCAGGTTCATCACAAAAAGTCCGTGTCTGCGCCCATGAACCACCAGGGGCGGCTCAGGGCCTCCTGCGCACCCATGCTGCTGGCCGAAGGCACCCCAATACGCGCCACCTCTGAGTGGGCCAGGGTTCCGCTGGGTCCCAACAGTTGCCAAGGCCCTGGGCTCAGCCAGGCGTGCACTTCGCTGCAGCCCGCACAAGCCGCCGCTTCGCGGGCAGCCAGCAGGCCCAGGGGCAGCCAGCTCGGTGGGCCTACCCAGTCCAGCCAATGGGCGGCCTTGGGGCCGGCACCCGGCCCCACCACCACCACGCCCACGG
>RGEP01000074.1 GCA_009918225.1 Betaproteobacteria bacterium
GATGTGCTGCTGGCCAATGTGCAGGCGGCCGTGGCGCAAAAGGGCCAGGGCGATCCGCTGTGGCAGGGCTGCAGCGGCCTTCAGGGTTGGGGTGCGGTCGACCGTGTGCTCGAGGTCGACCAAACCCCGATCGGCAAAACGCCGCGCTCTTGTCCGGCCACCTACATCGGCTTCTGGGACGCCATTCGAAAGCTCTACACCGAAACGCTCGAGGCCAAGGCCCGCGGCTATGCCGCCAACCGCTTCAGCTTCAACACCGGCCAAGGGCGCTGCCCGGCGTGTGAAGGCCAGGGCATGCGCACCATCGAGATGAGCTTCCTGCCCGATGTGAAGGTGCCCTGCGACCAGTGCCACGGCCAGCGCTTCAACCCGGAAACCTTGGCCGTCACCTGGCGCGGCAAGAGCATCGGCGATGTGCTGCAGATGGAAGTCGATGAGGCGGTCGAGTTTTTCGCCTCCATGCCCTCCATTGCGCATCCCTTGCAGTTGCTCAAGGACGTCGGCCTCGGATACCTCACACTGGGACAGCCCATGGCTGATGTGGAAAAGCTCATCCACGTGCTGCACCGTTTGGTCGATGGCGGCCACAGCGTGGTGGTCATCGAACACGACCTGGATGTGATCGCCGAAGCCGATTGGGTGATCGACCTGGGCCCCGAAGGCGGCAGCGCGGGTGGGCAGGTGGTGGTGGCGGGTCCGCCGGAAGCGGTGGTGAACAGCGGCTCGCCCACCGGGCAGGCGCTGCGGGCGGTTTTGAGCCGCTCGAGTTGAGGCAGGCCAGGCGAGCCCTTCTGACGTGAGGTGCCGTCGTGAGGTTCGGAGCTGAGGTTCGGAGCTGAGGATTGGACCTTAGGTTCCGACCTTAGGTTCGGACCTGGGGTTTGGCTGTGCGGCTGGACCTGCGCTTCGCACCACAGCCTCAGCGCACCCGCGTCACCTGGCGCGCGTGGCCTGGCCCGCTTCACCTGGCGCGCGCCACCCAGCGGCGCACCCGCCAACCCAGCAACACCGCCAGGATCGCGCCATACACCGCCACATCCCCGAAGTTCTGCTTGCCCGCGCGCATCCAGAAGAAGTGCAACAGGGCCAGCAAGGCCACGGCATAGACCGCGCGATGCAGCGCCTTCCAGCGGGCGGCGCCCAGCCGCTTGATCGCCGCATTGAAGGATGTCAGGGCCATCGGCAGCATCAGCAACACCGCCAAGGAGCCCACCAAGATGAAGGGCCGCTTCACCACATCGCGCAGCATGTCGTCGATGTAGAAGCCCATGTCCAGCCAGGCGTAGGCCAGCAGGTGCAGCAGGGCCCAGCTGAAGGTGAGCAGCCCCAGCAGGCGCCGAAAACGCGCCAAGGCTGCCACACCGGTCCACTCTCGCAAGGGCGTCACCGCCAAGGTCAGCAGCAGGCAGCGCAGGGTCATCTCCCCGCTGTTGCGGATCAGCGTTTCAGCGGGGTTGGCGCCCAGGGTGTCGTGCACCGCACCCCACATCAGCGCGGCCAGCGGCAACAGCAGCACCAGGGCCACCAGGGGCTTGGCCCACGGGTGCAGGCAGGCGGCCGTCCATCGCTGCTGCAAAGCCATCAGCGTGGTGCGCGCAGGCGGCCTGTGCTCAATAGAACTTCCTCAGGTCCATGCCGGCGTAGAGCTGGCCCACCTGGGCTTCATAGCCGTTGAACATCAAGGTGGGGCGCTTGCGCTGAAACACGCCGTCTTCGCCAATGCGGCGTTCGGTCGCCTGGCTCCAGCGGGGATGGTCCACCTGGGGGTTCACATTGGAATAGAAGCCGTATTCGGAAGCGGCCGACTCTTCCCAAGACGAGCGCGGCTGGCGCTCCAACAAGCGGATCTTGACGATCGACTTGGCGCTTTTGAAGCCGTACTTCCAGGGCACCACCAGGCGCAACGGCGCGCCGTTCTGGTTGGGCAGCACCTCGCCGTACAGTCCAAAGGCCATGAGGGTCAGCGGGTGCATGGCCTCGTCCAGCCGCAGCCCTTCCTTGTAGGGCCAGTCCAGAACGCTGGAGCGCAGGCCTGGCATTTGCGTGCGGTCGGCCAGGGTGATGAACTCCACGAACTTCGCCTTCCCCGTGGGCTCCACCGCCCGCAGGATGTTGGACACCGAATACCCCACCCACGGCACCACCATCGACCAGCCTTCCACACAGCGCAGGCGGTAGATGCGCTCTTCCATCGGCGCCAACTTCAGCAGGTCCTCGATGCCAAAGGTGCGTGGCTTGGTGCACTCGCCCTCGACCGTCACCGTCCAGGGCCGGGTGCGCAGCGTGTGGGCCAGGCGCGCCGGGTCGTTTTTCTCCAGGCCGAATTCGTAGAAGTTGTTGTAGCCCGTCACGTGCTCATAGGCCGTGAGCTTGTCCATGACCACGGCCCCTTCGACCGTTGAGCGCTGCGCGGCCAGCTTGGGCAGGCGGCCCGGGCCAGCGGTCGTTGCGGCCTGTGCGCGTGCATCCCGTGCAGCCCACAAGGCCAGCGAGGGGCCTGCGGCGCCGGCTGCCAGCGTCTTCAACAGCCCACGCCGCTGCTCAAACACCGCGCGGGGCGTGATGTCGCTGGGGGTGGGGTGCTCAAACCCCTGGTCGGTCTTGATCAACATGGCGCAACTCCGGCGTGGAGCTGCAAGCGTATCCGCTTGCCGGCGCCCTGCGGGGGCCAGGGGGCTTCAAAGCTCGCCGTAGGAGTGCAGGCCCGACAGGAACATGTTGACGCCGAGGAAGGCGAAGCTCGTGACCGCCAGGCCCACCAAGGCCCACCAGGCCGAGACTGCGCCGCGCAGGCCCTTCATAAGCCGCATGTGCAGCCAGGCCGCGTAGTTCAGCCACACGATGAGCGCCCAGGTCTCCTTGGGGTCCCAGCTCCAGTAGCCGCCCCAGGCCTCAGCGGCCCAGAAGGCGCCCAGGATGGTGGCGATGGTGAAGAAGGCAAATCCCACCGCGATGGACTTGTACATCACGTCGTCGAGCACTTCAAAGGCCGGCAGGCGCGGCCCGATGCGGCCGCGCAGCGACAGGATGCCCGCCACGATCAGCGCGCTCACGCCAAAGTACACCACCCAATACGAACTGGAGTGCTCGGCACCTTTGCGGAACACCAGGGGCTCAAAGCACAGCACCACCCCCAAGAGCCACAGCGGCGCCAGCTTCCACCAACGCGTTTCTGCCGCTTGCTGTTTGATCAGGTAGGCAAAGGCCACCATCGCGGCCAAGGCAAAGGTGCCATAGCCCACGAAGTTGGCGGGCACATGCAGCTTCATCCACCAGCTCTGCAGCGCCGGCACCAGGGGTTGAATCTGGTGCGCGCCCTTGACCACGGTGTACCAAAGCAGAAAGCCCACCGCCGCGCTGACCACCAGCATCACGAAGGGGCCCATGGCCGCCGTGCGGTACTGCTGTTCGTAGTACAGGTAGAACAGCGCCGTCATCCAGCAGAACAGGACGAACACCTCATAGAGATTGCTCACCGGGATGTGGCCGATGTCCGGCGCGATCTGGTGGCTTTCAAACCAGCGCACCAGGGTGCCCACCAGGGCCATGAACACCGCAGCCCACGCCAGGCGCGAGCCCAGGCGAAAGCCGGTGTTCATGCCAGCGGCCATGCTGCCCGTGCCAGCACCCAGCACACCCGCCCCGCCAGCCGAGCCCACGGTGTTGCCCGCCAACAGCCCGATCCAGTAGAAGACCGTGCTCATGAAGAAGAGCAGGCTCATCCAGAGGATGGCGCTTTGGCTGGAGAGGAAATACTTCAACAAGAAGACCTTGTCGGCTGCAGCCAGGTCCGCCCCAAAGGCATCGGTGTTTTGGCCATACAGGTGAATGGCCAGCAAGGTGACCGCGCCCACCCCGAGGCTCAGGCCACGCAGCGTGGGCCACAGCCACACCAGCCCGATCAGCGAGGGCACCGCACCGATCAGGATCCAGGTCTCGTACACGTCCATGGAGGCGCCGTAGCGGTTGAGCGCATAGGCCGCGCCGGCGATCAGCACCAAGGAGGTGAGCGCGTCGGCCAGCCCTACACGCAGCCGCCAACCGCTTTTGCCGATATCCAAGGTGGTGGTGTTCATCAGAGATTCCTTCAGCGCTTCAGCAGCAGCCGTGCCGATGGCCGGCTCAATGCGATGCCGCCGGGGTCGCCGGCTTCGCATCCGTGGGCGCGCTGGGGGTGGCCAGCAGCGCCGCCTTCAAGTTTTCAAATTCCTGGTCCGCGTCCAGCGTCTTGCGGGTGGTGGACAGGGCCGCACTGAGCTTCGTGCCTCCCGTGCCATCGTCTTGGATCCAGATCCACAAGCGCCGTTCCCGAACATAGAGCATCGCAAAGACGCCGATGATCAGCAAGACCGATCCCAGGTAGACCAGTGTCTTGCCCGGCGCGCGCGCCACTTGAAACACGCTGGCCTGCTTTTGTTCAAAGGAAGCGAGCTGCGCCATCACGGGCGCCGGGTAATAGAAGCTGTCCGAAAGCGACAAGACGGCCTGGGTCATGAAGACCTGGGCCTTCTCGCCAGCCGGCATCGGCGGCAGGCCGGCCTGTTGGCGCGACAGGTTCAGCAATTCGAAGAGCGAGCCGTTGAGAATGCGCAGCAGCACCTCGGAAATCCGCGGCCGCTCGCCCTCCGGCACGCTGCGCTCCAGAAACACCGTCAGTGCGGTCAAGCCGCCAGGGGCTTCTTCGGCTGTCACGCCCTCGGCGGGCCGCTCGGCCCCCGAGAACAGCGCCAGCGAGCGCAGCGCCGTGGCCTGGATCTGCGGCTGCAGCTCGGGCTGCCCGGCGGGCGTGGCCTGCTGGGCGTAGCGCCGCGCGGCCAGTTCCCGGGCCTGCGGGTTCAACAGGGCGTGCCGCAGGCCCATCCAGGAGTCGATGCTGTTTTGTTCATCAACCGGCAGGCGCAGGTAACGGAAGGGCTCGTTGGTGTTGTCGCGCACACCGGCCAAGAGCACCATCTGCCCGTCGATCTCGAAGGGCACCATGTAGTTGTGGAATTCGCGCGCCTGGCCGCTTTCGTCGCGCAGGCGGTAGGTCACCGAGGGGCCCACGTTGCGCATCGTCTTTTCGCCGGGCGCCTTGGCCCCGGTGCCCAGGTGATCGGTGATCGAGCTCTTCAGGTCGACCTTGCGCACATCGGCGCCGCTGCCGCCTGCGCCGGTCGTGTCGTTGAAGTTCTCAACATTGATCACCTTCAGCCCGGCGAACTCCAGCTTGAGCCGCTCCTTCTCGCTGACCAGGGCGGTGTCTTCGCCCACACGGCCTTCCACTTCGAAGGCCTTGCCACCCCCCAGGGGCAGCACCCGCAGCTTGAGGCGGCTGCCGCCGTCGTCAAAGCTGCTTTGGTAGATGGCCACGCCCCGATGGAAGGCGGGCTCGTTGACCTTAACGGTGGCCGGAATGGCTTGTCCGCTGGCGCGGTCGTGGATCACGATCTCGCTGGCGAAGAGCTTGGGCATGCCGGTTTCGTAATAGTCGACGATGAACTTCTTGAGCTCGATGTCGAAGGGCAGGTCTTGCAGCACCACGCCGCCGGGCATGTTGAGCAAGGCCACCCCTTGCCGGCCGCCCTCGGGCACCAGCACATTGCCGCGGTAGGTGAGGCTGCCTTCGGGCAAGCGGTGCCGTTCGGGCACTTCGGTGATGAAGCCACCACCGGAGAACACGCTCTTGCCCTGCAAGGCCATCTGCAGCCGCACCATCAGGTCACCGTCGCTCAAGCCGCCCACGCAGATCAGCACGATGGAGGAGTGCGCGGCCAGGTAACCCAGCTTGTTGGCCATGCCCTTGCGCGCGGCGATCATGGTGCCTGCGCTGCCTTTGCCGCCGGGCTCGGGGCTGCGGATCTGGGCCTTGGCGCGCCAGCCGCCGGCCACCAAGAGTGCGGCCACGCGGGTGTAGGTGGCCTCGGGGCTGTCCTTCAAGCGGCCTTGGGCCTTGTGGTGAAAAGCCTGCAGCGATTGCTCGCGGATGTGCTCCTTGTAGGTGCGCAGCTCGGCCATGATCTTGGGCGCGTTGCGCACGATGCACAGCGTGGTGGAGGTCACCAGAAAGGCCAGGATCAACAGGAACCACCAGGCGCTGTAGACGGTGTACAGGTTGACCTGGCCGAACAGCTCGGCCCAAAACGGCCCGAACTGGTTCACATAGTTGTTCAGCGGCTCGCCCTGCTTGACCACCGTGCCGATCACCGAGGCGATGCAGATCACCGTCAACAGCGAAATCGCAAAGCGCATCGACGACAGCAGTTCAACGGCCTCTTGGGCCCAAGCGGAACGGCTGCGGATTTCCAGTCCGCCGGTATGGGGGGTGCTGCTCATGTGCGGCCGATTATCCGGGACGCCCTGGCGCCCAAAAGAAAAAGGCCGGTCCAAGACCGGCCTGTGGGTCAGGGCTTGCGCCGAGGGCTTCAGCGCAGGCCGTTGATGTAGTCGGAGACGGCCTTGATTTCGCGGTCGTTCATCTTGGCGGCGATCTGCATCATTTGCGTGCTGTTGCCGCGCGCGCCGCTGCGGAAGGCCAGGAGCTGGGCTTCGGTGTAGTCGCCATGCTGGCCGCCCACGCGGGGGTACTGGGCGGGGATGCCGGCGCCCGTGGGGCTGTGGCAGCCGGCGCAGGCCGGGATGTTGCGGTCGGCAATGCCACCGCGGTAGATTTTTTCGCCCAGGGCGGCCAGGTCTTTGTCCTTGGCGGCGCCCGGCTTGGCCTGCTTGCTGGCGTAGAAGGCGGCCACGTTGCGCATGTCCTCATCGCTGAGCGTGGCGGCAAAGCCCGCCATGATGGCATTCTTGCGCTTGCCGGCCTTGAATTCCTGCAGCTGCTTGACCAGGTACTCGGGGTGCTGGCCCGCCAGGATGGGGTTGGCGGGGCTGCCGCGCGAGCCATCAGCCGTGTGGCAGGCCGAGCACACCGCGGCGGTGGCCTGGCCCTTGGCCAAATCGGGTGCAGGCGCAGCGGCTGGGCTGGCCGCCAATGCGGTGCCGGCGCCCAACAGGGCAGCAGCGCTCAACAGGGCCGCGGCCGTGCGGGTGCTCAGGCGTGCGCTCAAGAGTGTGTTCAGAGCCTTCATATCGGCAATCTTTTAACCAGTTACGACCAAACCGCGCATTTTACAATGCTCCATGACATCTGAAGCCCCTATGCCCGAACCGGCCACGCCGGTATCGGATGCGGCCATGGCCCACACCCCGGCCCAGGCCTTGGGATGGGCCCACACCGCGCGCTTTCTCACCACCGCCAGCCGGCTCGACCAACTGCCGTCTACCGAGCTGTGTGAGATCGCCTTCGTGGGCCGGTCCAACGCGGGCAAGTCCACCGCCATCAACACCCTGGCCCAGCAAAAGCGGCTGGCCTTTGCCTCCAAGACCCCCGGCCGCACCCAGCACATCAACCTGTTTGCCGTGGGGCCGAAAGACGAGCCCAATGCCTTGTGGGCCGACCTCCCCGGCTACGGCTACGCCGCTGTGGAGCGCGATGCGAAGCTGCGTTGGCAAAAGGTGATGGCCGACTACCTGGAGCTGCGCCGCAGCCTGGCCGGCGTGGTGCTCATGGTCGATTCGCGCCTGGGCTTTACCGCCCTGGACCAGCGCCTGCTGGACTTCATCGCCCCGCGCGTGAGCTGCGGGCAGGTCAAGCTCCTGGTGGTGCTCACCAAGGCCGACAAGCTCAACCGCACCGAAGCCCAAGCCGCCCTGGCCAAGGCCACCGAGGCCCTAGGCGCCTACGCCACGGAAGAATCCGATGTCGGCGTGTTGCTCTTTTCCGCCCTCAAAAAATCCGGCGTCACCGACCTCGCCCACACCTTGCGCCACTGGCTCTAAAAATGGGGTCGGAGTCATTTTTTTTGCGAACAACGCCGCCGGTACAGCCTCCGCCGGTGCAGCTTGGTGCTGCCGACCTGCCTGGGGGTATACGGCTGACCCTGCGGCACAACAGCCCCGTCCCAGGCCTGCCCCGCGCCCTTTTGCTGCATGGCTTCCCCGAAGCCGCCTTCGTGTGGGATGAGGTTCTGCAGCGATTGGATGGCATCGTGCAGGCAACGGCGCCTAACTTGCGTGGCTTTGCCGATTCCAGCTCACCT
>RGEP01000075.1 GCA_009918225.1 Betaproteobacteria bacterium
ACCTTGCCGGTGGGCATCACCCTGTATCAAGGGGAATTCAGTTTCCCGTGGCCGATCATTTCGGCTGCGCTCATCGTGGCCATCGTGCCGGTGGCCGTGCTCATCGCGCTGTTTCAGGAGCGTGTCGTGGGCGGCCTGACCCAAGGAGGACTCAAGGGATGACCAGCACCATCCGTTACGGCATCATCGGCTGCGGCAGCATGGGCCGCGAGCACATCGAGAACATCCGCGCCATGGGAGGTGGGCGCGTCACGGCCTTGGCCGATACCGACGCCCTCAGCCGCGAGCGGGCTCAAGCGCTGTGCGACGAGCAGGTCAAGGTGTTCGACAGCGCTGAGCAGCTGTTGGAAACGAATGTGTGTGATGCGGTGGTGATCGCCACGCCCAACTTCACCCATGCCCAGGTGATGCGTCTGGCCCTGGCCACCGAGCTCCACATCCTCGTGGAAAAGCCCCTGGTCACCCGCGTGGAAGACGGCGTAGACCTCGTGCAGCGCGCCCAGGGCCGCAAGGGCATCGTGTGGGTGGCGCAGGAGTACCGCTACATGCCGCCGGTGGCCGAGATGATCCGCATGGCCCACGAAGGCGCGGTGGGAACCTTGCACCAGGTGGCCATACGCGAACACCGGGAGCCCTTCTATCCGAAGGTGGGCGATTGGAACCGCTTCAGCGCCAACACCGGTGGCACGCTGGTGGAGAAGTGCTGCCACTACTTCAACCTGATGGATCTGATCCTGCGTGAACAACCCACGCGGGTGTTTGCCTCGGGCGGCCAGCGGGTCAACCACCTTGATGAATCGTACGGGGGCCGCCGGCCCGACATCCTGGACAGTGCCTATGTGATCGTTGAATATCCCAGCGGTGCGCGCGCGATGCTCGACCTTTGCATGTTTGCTGAAAACTCTGTGGACAACGAGCACATCGTGGTCGTGGGTGATGAGGGCAAGCTGGAATCCTTGCTGCCTTCTTTGACCCTGCGCCACGGGCGCCGTGAGGATTGGGGCCGTCGCCAAGCGTGGGGCCAGCCCTCGGGCACCGGCAAGGGCGTTTCGGTGCGCCGGGTGTGGGACACCAACATCAAGTACCCCGGTCAGCATTTCGGAGCCTCGTATATCGAGCATCTGCGTTTTGCCGCCGCCATCCGGGAGGGGCGGCCGGCAGAGATTTCCCTGGAAGAAGGCCTGCGCAGTGTGATCACGGGCTTGGCCGCCCATCGCAGTATCGATACCGGGCGAGCCGTGGAGCTGCGCGAACTGCTGCCTCCAGGGTGGTGAACCGGTGGTGCTTCATCGCCTGCACGCCCGTGGCCTGCGCGCTGCCCTGCGCCCTGACCTGGGCGGCAGCCTGACGGGTTTGTGGTGGAACGACGTGCCGGTGCTGCGCAGCATGGAACCCGAGGCGCTGACGGGTCCGCGCCAATCGGCCTGTTACGCACTGCTGCCGTACTCCAATCGGATTGGGCATTGCCGCTTCGATTGGCTGGGCTCGGCCTACACCACGCGGCAGAACTTTGGGGACCATCCGCATTCGCTGCATGGGGTCGGATGGCAGCGCTCCTGGGACGTTCTGGCCGCTGATGAATCGACCATCACCCTCGGGCTGACCCACGCGCCCGATGCCGATTGGCCCTTTGCCTTCGAGGCGCGCCAGACCCTGACGCTTGAAGTGGCCGATGCCCCCGCTGTTGCTGTAGCCGCGCAAAGGCCACACGCCACGCTGCATTGGCTGATCGAAGTGCGAAACACCGACCCGCGTATCCAGCCCGTGGGTCTGGGCTGGCATCCCTATTTCGTGCGACGCCTGGGCAGTCGCATCCAGGCATCGGTCCGTTCGCGTTGGGCCCACGACGCCTCGGGCCTGCCCGCTGAACTGCGCAGCCATCCCCCGCTGGATGCATCCGTTGCAGACCTTGCCCTGGACCATTGCTTCGAAGGGTGGGGCGGTGAGGCGCGGGTCATCGATGAGCTGCACGACATCCGCATTCGGTCCAGCACATCCCGCCTGGTGGTCTTCACGCCCAACCCAGCCCAGCATTTCTGCGTCGAGCCTGTCACCCATGCCAACAATGCGATCCAGATGTCCGACCCGTTGGCGCACGGATTGGCCGCGCTGCAGCCCGGCGACTGCGCAAGCGCCTGGATGCGCCTGGACATTGGGCCCAGATCCCCCGAGCCGGAGCTCCTGATGAACCACACCCGCTATCCCAGTCTTCGCGGCCGCACGGTCTTCATATCCGGCGGCAGTTCGGGTATCGGTGCCGAATTGGTGCGCGCCTTTGCCCATCAGGGCGCTCAGGTGGCCTTTTGTGGCACCCGCAGCGATGGGGGGCGCGAACTCATCGAGGAGTTGCGCGCGGCCGGCTGTGCACAGCCCTGGTACGGCGCCTGCGATGTGCGTGATGTGGGGGCCTACCAGTCACTGCTGCAGCAGGTGGCCCAGAAGCTCGGCCCCGTGCGCGTGCTGGTCAACAACGCCGGCCGCGACGACCGTCACACCATGGAAGAGGTCACGCCTGAGTTCTGGGACGACCGCCTGGCGCTGAACCTGCGCCACTACTTCTTTGCCATACAGGCGGTGGCGCCGGGGATGGCCGCTGCGGGCGGCGGCTCGGTCATCAACATGGGCTCGGTGTCTTGGATGCGCGGCCGCCCCAACCTGGTGGGCTACACGACGGCCAAGGCGGGTATCTTGGGCCTCACGCGAACCCTGGCGCGCGAGTTGGGTGAGCGCGGCATCCGCGTGAATGCGGTGGTGCCGGGCGCCATCGTCACCGAACGCCAGAACGCCTTGCACCGGGATGCAGCGGCTGACCAGGCCTTCCTGGATGCACAGTGCCTGAAGATTCGCCTGAACCCGGGCCATGTGGCGCGGCCCACGCTGTTCCTGGCGGCTGACGACAGTGACGGCATCACCGGCCAGCACATCCTGGTCGATGCGGGCATTGCGCAGCAGTCGGTGATCGTCTGATGTCCGTGGGCAATTGGCAGCGCGCACAAGCGCTGCAGGCCTTGGCTGCCGGTGAGGTTTTTGATCTGCTGATCATCGGTGGAGGCGCCACCGGCTTGGGCCTGGCGGTGGATGCGTCCGCTCGGGGCCTGCGCACCGCGCTGGTGGAAGCCCAGGACTTCGCCAAGGGCACCTCTTCGCGCAGCACGAAGCTGGTGCATGGCGGGGTGCGCTACCTGGCCCAGGGCCGGATCGGCCTGGTGCGTGAAGCCCTGCATGAACGCTCCACGCTCTTGGCCAACGCGCCCCACTTGGCCAGCGCCTTGCCGTTCATACTGCCCTGTGGCGGATGGGTCGAGAAGGGCTTCTATGGCGCCGGTCTGAAGGCCTATGGGGCCTTGTCGGGCAGGCGAGGGCTGGGGCCTACCGAGATGCTCTCAGCCCATCAAGTACGAGATGCGGTACCCGGTATCCAGGGCGATCGTCACAGCGGCGGTTGGCGGTATTGGGACGCGCAGTTCGACGATGCGCGGCTGGCCGTGGCCCTGGCCCGCACCGCCCAGGCACAGGGTGCCGTGCTGCTCAACCACTGCGAAGTGCAGGCGCTGCTGCGTGAGGATTCAAGCCCCATGGCCGCGGTCTGTGGCGCGCAAGTGCAGGACCACGAAACCGGGCAATCCTGGCGCATCGGTGCGCGTTGTGTGGTGAATGCGACCGGGGTGTGGGTGGATGCGGTTCGCCGCATGGGTGCGGCTGCGCCCACCGAATCCAGCCTGCCCGCCATGGTCAGCCCCAGTCAGGGCGTGCACCTGGTGGTTGACGCCCGTTTCCTGGGCGGCCATCACGCCTTGCTCGTGCCCCGCACGTCCGACGGCCGGGTGGTCTTCGCGGTGCCCTGGCTGGGATCGGTGGTGTTGGGCACCACCGATACGCCGCGTGACGATCTTCCGCTGGAGCCGCGTGCGTTTGCGCAGGAGGTGGACTTCATCCTGCAGGAGGCCGGGCGCTATCTCAGCCGCCCCCTGAGCCGCCGTGATGTGCGCTCCGTATGGGTGGGGCTGCGTCCTCTGGTCAAACCCGTGGGCGGCGAATCTTCCACGGGGGCCCTCTCGCGTGAGCACACGGTGCAGGTGGCTTCCAACGGCTTGGTCACCGTCACCGGTGGCAAGTGGACCACCTACCGAACCATGGCCGAGGACGTGCTGCAGGCCTGTGGGCAGGCGGGCTTGCTCAAGGCCTTGCGCTCCTCGTCGACGGCCGCGCTGCCGCTCATGAGCTCACCCCCCAGCGGCCGCGCCGGTGCAAGCCCCTTAACCCCGATCAGCGAAGCACCAGGCCTGCACCTGTACGGGCAGGATGCCGAAGCCGTGATGGCGCTGCCGGGCGCAGACCATTGGCTCGCGCCGGGCCTGAGCGAAGCCATGGTGCGCTTTGCGGTGCGGCAGGAAATGGCCCGCACGGTGGAAGATGTGCTGGCCCGTCGCAGTCGCTTGCTGTTCCTGGACGCCGCCGCTGCCCAGGCGGTCGCACCCAGGGTGGCCGACCTGCTTGTTCAGGAACGCGCTTGCAGCCCTTTAGCCGCGGGGCTGGAGCCGTTTAGGCAACTGGCCGAGCAGTACGCCCGGGTTCCGTGAGGCTTCAGCGCGCAAGGCCCGCCGATGCCGAGCCCAGCGGTGCCAACAGCTGCCCCCACGCTTGGCGCACGCCCGGCGCGGCGGCGGCCAGTGCCTGCGATTGCCACCACGGCAAGCCGTCGAGTGCCCACACCTGGCCACCGGCCTCCCGAATCAGCAGCACACCCGCTGCCGCATCCCAAGCGCCCATGCCCCGTTCCCAGAACACATCCAGCCGCCCTGCAGCCAAATAAGCCATCTCCAGGGCCATGCTGCCCGAACGGCGCACCACTGGCTCGCCGGCCTGCACCGCGGCAATCGAAATCGAATACTGGGGGTAGCCGCGCAGGAAATTGGCGCTGCCGTCGATGGGGTCCACGATCCACACGACCGCCGGCTCCAGGGCCGCACCGGCCTGGCCCGTGGCGGCTGCCGGCAGATCATGGCGCTGCTCGTGCCCTTCCTCGCCCCAAAAGCCATGACCCGGGTGGCGCTGCGCCACAAGCTGGCGCAGGTGTTCCTCGATAGCCGCGTCCAATTCGCTCGACCAATCGCCGGGCGCCTTTTCGATGAGGGCCGAGCCTGCGGCCTCCGAACCCCAACGCTGGTCCATGGCCTGCTGGATCAGGGCTGCAGCGGCCTGCGCCAACTCCACCGCGGTCTGGCGCAGCAGAAACGGCGCATCGGGCACCCCCTGTGATTCAGCGGGGCGCCGAGACATCGGACACATAGTCGTGCTGCTGGGTGTGAATGAGGGAGCTGCGCCATTCCACCGGCCGCTCACCAAACGAGTGGGCCAAGCGCTGCACTTCGATCAGCGGGGTGCCGGCGGCAACGCCCAAGCGGCGCATGGCTTCGCGCGAGGCCATCACCGCGCGCGCGCGCTCACGGGCATGCAGCACGGTGATGCCGAACTCGGTTTGGTAGAAGTTGTAGATGGTGCTGCTGCGTTCGCGAAAGCGTTTCTCGTTGAGCCCCTTGAACAGGGCGGCCGAGATCACGATGTGGTCAAGCACCACCGCGCGGCGTTTGAGGCTCAAGCGGTTTTCGATCACGAACACCGGGTCACCGGTGCGCAGGCGCAGGGCGTCTGCGGCGGCCTCGTCGGCGCACTGGCGCTCAAAGGAGACGCACTCCACCTCGGGGTATTCGCTTTGGCCCGGAATACCGGCGCCGAAACGCTCTTCGCGCGGCTCGACCCGGAAGAACTGAAACAAATAGCGGTCGCGTGAGTGCAGGGCCACGAAGGTGCCCTTGCCCTGGCGCCGAACCAGCACCTGTTCCTGCACCAGTTCGTCCACTGCGCGGCGCAGGGTGCCGATGCTCACGCCCAGTTGGCCGGCAATCAGGGTCTCGCTGGGCAGCTGGTCGCCCGGTGACCACAAGCGCGCCTCGATGCGCGAGAGCAGGGCGCGCTTGACCTGCAGGTACAGCGCTCCTCCACCTTGCCCCAGGCGTTCCAAGCTCGTCGTTTCGGCGTCCCGCATCCGGCGGAGCATATCCAGATTCATTCGACTCAATCAAGTCATTTATATGAGTTGATTGACGTTCGATGGCCTTCGAATCAAAGTCGCATCCGTTCTATCGCACAGGAGCAATGATGATTCACTTTGTTTTGCACGACGCCCGGGACACCGTGGCGGTGGTGGTGGTGGAGGGCGTTCGCAGTGGCCAAACCCTCAAGGGTTGGATCATGGACGAAGACCGCATGACCGAAGTGGTGGCCAAGGCCGACATTCCCATCGGCCACAAGGTGGCCCTCAAGGACATGGCCGTGGGTGACACGGTGTGGAAGTACGGGATCGACATGGGCAAGGTGGTGGCCGCGATTACCGCAGGCGAACACGCCCACGTCCACAACATCAAGACCAAGCGTTGGTGATCGCGGCACCGGCCGCCACAAGCTTCATCCCCAACTTTCCAAGGACCCCATCATGTCTGTGATCTCCAAAGACACCACCTTCCTGGGCTATCGCCGTGAAAACGGCCGCGTCGGCGTGCGCAACCACGTCATCATCCTGCCCCTGGACGACCTGTCCAACGCCGCCGCCGAGGCTGTGGCCCACAACATCAAGGGATGCTTGGCCATCCCCCACCCCTACGGCCGTCTGCAGTTTGGCGCCGACCTGGACCTCCATTTCCGCACCCTGATCGGCACCGGTTGCAACCCCAATGTGGCCGCGGTGGTCGTCATCGGTATCGAAGACGGCTGGACCAAGAAGGTGGTGGACGGCATCGCCGCCACCGGCAAGCCCGTCTCGGGGTTCGGCATCGAAGGCCATGGCGACCACGCCACCATCATGAAGGCCAGCAAGGTCGCTCGCGAGTATGTGCAGTGGGCCAGCGAAAAGCAGCGTGAGGTGTGCCCGATCAGCGAGCTGTGGGTATCCACCAAGTGCGGTGAGAGCGACACCACCAGCGGCTGCGGCGCCAACCCCACCGTGGGCAATGCGTTCGACAAGTTGCACCCCCTGGGCAACTACCTGTGCTTCGGTGAAACCAGCGAAATCACCGGTGGCGAGAAGATCGTTGTGGAGCGCTGCAAAACGCCCGAGGTGGCCGAGCAGTTCATGTTCATGTTCAACCGCTACCAGGACATGATCAACCGCCACAAGACGACCGATCTTTCCGAGAGCCAGCCCACCAAGGGCAACATCGCCGGGGGTCTGACCACCATCGAGGAAAAAGCCCTGGGCAACATCCAAAAGATCGGCAAGAAGTGCACGGTCGACGGCGTGATCGACAAGGCCGAGATGCCCACCCATCCGGGCCTGTGGTTTATGGACTCCTCATCGGCAGCCGCTGAAATGGTGACCCTGTGCGCAGCCTCCGGCTATGCGGTGCACTTCTTCCCCACCGGCCAGGGCAATGTGATCGGCAACCCGATCCTGCCGGTCATCAAGATCTGCGCCAACCCCCGCACGGTGCGCCTGATGAGCGAACACATCGACGTGGACAGCTCGGGCCTGCTGCAGCGCGAGATCACGCTGGACCAAGCGGGCGACAAGCTGCTGGAGTGCATGCTGCGCACAGCCAACGGCCGATTGACAGCGGCAGAGGCCCTCGGTCATCGAGAGTTCGTGCTCACCCGCCTGTTCGAGTCGGCTTAAGCGGAGGGCATGCGCGTGGCACGCATCGTCATCACCGAGTTCATGGACCTGCCTGCTGTGCAACGGCTGCAGGCGGCCCATGAGGTGATCTATGACCCCAAGCTCGTGGACCAAGCGGATCGGCTGATGCAGTTGGCCCGTGATGCCGATGTGTTGATTGTTCGCAACCGCACCCAGGTTCGCGGGGAGCTGCTGGCTGCGCTTGAGCGTTGTCGCATCGTCGGTCGCTTGGGCGTGGGGCTGGACAACATCGACGTTGCGGCCTGCGAGGCCCGCGGCATGGCGGTCATGCCGGCCACCGGAGCCAATGCGCTGTCGGTGGCCGAGTATGTGGTTGCCACGGCGATGCTGTTGCTGCGCCGCGC
>RGEP01000076.1 GCA_009918225.1 Betaproteobacteria bacterium
TGATGGGACTCGAACCCACGACGACCAGAATCACAATCTGGGACTCTACCAACTGAGCTACAGCCACCGCAGAGCGCAAGAGTATAGCGCAGGGGCCCCATCAGGGCTTGGGAGCCTTGATCTGCACATCCAAACGCTTCTTCAACGCTTCGTAATACAGCTGTGATTCGGCAGCTGAGTAAGCCTGGGCCAGCTGCGGGCCCCATTGGGCCTTGATTGGCGCAGGGATGTCCGGGGTCTTGACCGAATCAATGCGCACCACCGCGTAACCATTGCTGCCCAGGTCCACACCCGTGAAGGCCGGCAAGGTGCTGGCTTCGGTGCGCATGACGGCATCCAGCAATTCACGTGGCAGACCCATGGGCTGCGGACGCGACACCACGGCAGGAGGCAGTTTGTCGAGTTCGGCCGGCTGGGCTTTAACCGCGGCCAAACGGGCCTGGCCGGCCTCGCGCGCCTTGGCCAAGGCCTGCTCCATCCGTACCTTCTCGGTGGCCAGGGCCTTGACCTCTTCGAGCGGCTTGAGCACCGAGGGGCGGTGCTCCACCACGCGCGCAGCCACCAATTGGTTGGGGCCCGACTCCACCGCGTCGGTGTTGCGGCGGTTGCGCAGCGCGTCGTCTGAGAACACGGCAGCCAGCAGCTTGGGCGAGGCCAGCACGCCCTGCGCCCCGGGGGGTGCGGTGCGGGTGACCGTGGCCTTGAGCACCGGCAGCTTGAAGCGATCCGCCGCCCCTTTGAGGCTGTCTGACTGCTCATAAACCAGGTTGCTGAACTGATCGGCCGCCTCGGTGTAGCGCTTTTGCGCCAGGTCCTGTTTGAGCTTGGCCTCGATCTCGGCGCGCACCGACTCAAAGGGCTGTTGCTGCCCTCCGCGCACGTCATTGAGCTGGATGATGTGGAATCCGAATTCGGTTTCCACCAAACCCGAGAGGTCGCCACGCTTCATGGCAAACACGGCGTCCTCGAATCCTTTGACCATGGCCCCCTTGGCGAAATAGTCGAGGTCACCGCCAGAGGCAGCCGAGCCGGTGTCTTCGGACTTCGCCTTGGCCACTTCAGCAAATCGCTTGGGTGCCTGGCGCAGTTCGTCCAACAAGGCTTGTGCGCGCGCGCGTGCCTTGGCCTTGTCGTCTGCAGAGGCGCCCTTGTCCACCTTGATCAGGATATGACTGGCGCGCCGCTCTTCGGGCTTGGTGTAGCTGGCCAGCTTGTCTTGGTAGTACTGCCGGGCTTCGTCTGCCGACACCACCAGGCTTTCGCGCAGGCGTGCGGCATCCAACACCACATACTCAATATCGGCCTGCTCCACCGTCTGGAAGACTGAGGAATTCTTCTGGTAGTAGGCCTGGATGTCGGCCTCCGTGGGCGAAACCGACTTGAAGAAATCGGCGGCCTGAAAACGCTGCAGCCGAATCTGGCGCTCCTGGAAGACCACCCGCAAGGAAGCATCGGCCACGGCCGCAGGGGCCACCGAGGTTTCCGCCACGCGGCCCAAAACCTGGCGCTGCAGCAGGTCCTGGCGAAGGGCCGCCTCGTAACTCTCAGGGGTGTAGCCCTGAGCCGACAAGAGCGCGCGGTAGGCCTCCAGGTCTACCGAGCCGTCGGCGCGGCGCAGGGTGGCCAATTGAGGGTTGGCCAAGAGTTCGCGCTGCAAGCGGGCGTCGCTGACGGCCAAGTGCTGCTGGCGCACCACCTCTTGCAGCACCCGTTGGCGCACGATCTGCTCAAGCGATTCATACCGTGCCTCGGCCTTCTCGAACAGGGCAGCATCCAGGTTGGGCACCTGGCGGCGCAGGTTGTCGACCTGTTGGCGATGCCCGGCATCCCACTCGGCCTGGGTGATCTTATGCCCGCCCACCGAGGCCACCTTCTGGTTTTCGGGTCCGTTGAAGCCCTTGTAGCCCTCAATGCCGAAGAAGATGAACGAGGGAATGATCAGCAACACCAGCAGGCCCAACATCAGGCGGGTGTTGTCGCGGACGAAATCAAACATGCAGCAGGTCCTTTGTGGGCCGACGGGTCATCGCCCATCACAACCCACGATTATCGCGTTGAACCGGGGGCTCAGCCGTCTCGTTGGGCCACGGCGGGATAACGCTTGAGCAAGGGGGTCACGATGGGAACGGTCAGCATGGTGCTGGCCACGGCCATCAGCAGCAAGGCGGTGAAGGTGGCCGAGGTGATGATCTGTTTGTCCAACAGGATGTTGGCAAAGATGATTTCGATCAGGGCCTTGGTCTGCAAGAGCCAACCCACGATGCGCGCCTCGCCGGGCGCCCAGTTCAGCAGGCGGCCCGCAGCCCACACCCCTGCGAGCTTGCCACCGACCGAGGCGGCCAACAGCAGGCCCGCACCCAAGAACACCACGGTGCCACCCAGTTCCCAGTTGGTGCGCAAGCCGGTGGACAGGAAGAACACGGGCATCAGCACGAGCAGGACGTGGTGGCGCAGGGTGTCCAGTCGCGCCACGCCCAGCCAGGCGGCGTCCAAGACCGCACCGGCCAAAAAGGCCCCCACCATGAAATGCAGGCCCGCCCAATCAGCCCCGAACGAGACCACGGCCAGCCAAATCAGAACCGCGTACCAGCGGTCTGACTCGCTGCAGCGGGCCATCAGGCGGCGCATCGCCCAAGAAGCCAAAACAAACAGGGCCAAGAACAAGACCTGCCGGCCCACGCGGCTCCAGTCCATGAGGATGACGGCCAGCACACCCCAAATCGCAATGTCGTCCAGGCTGGCGTAGCGCAGGATCCGCTGGCCCAAGGGCTGCCGCAAGATGCCCAACTTTTCCATCAGCAACACCAGGATGGGCAAGGCCGTGACGGCGCAGGCCATGCCCATGCCCGCCACAAACTGCCAAGGCTGCGCGCGCGGGCCAACCCAGCCGTCCTGGGATTGCAGCACCAGGGCTGCTGCACAGCCACAGGCCAGGGGCACGCCCAGGGCCAACCCGGCCGATATCGAAGTAGACCGGCGCTGGTCCCAGGCCTTTCTGAGGTCGAGTTCCAAGCCCGCCAGGAACACGAAGAGCATCACCGCCCACCAGGCCAGTCCGTTGAGCGCCTGAATCACGGCCGGCGTGAAGATGCCCCGGTAGACCTCGGGCCACCACTGGCCCAGGAGACCCGGGCCCAAGACCACGCCCGTCACGATCTGAACCACCACCAGCGGCGCCCAGTAATCGGTTCGACCGAATCGCCAAATGAGGAAGGGGACGGTGAAGATCACCGCCATGGCGATCAGAAACAGCTCAACGGTGGTCAGGGCAGGCGCCATGCCGCTCATTCTTCAGAAAGAGAAAGGGCCTCGCTTCACGAGGCCCTCTCGGGGTTGAGGCCAGCGTCACGGCTGGCTGCAATCCTTGGTGGGTGCTGAGGGGTTCGAACCCCCGACCTACGCCTTGTAAGGGCGCCGCTCTACCAACTGAGCTAAGCACCCGTACGCGCATCGATGGCGCGCATACGGTACCGCGCTCAGATCAGAGCGCGTCCTTCAGGGCCTTGCCCGGACGGAACTTCGGCACCTTGGCGGCCTTGATCTTGATCGTGGCGCCAGTGCGCGGGTTGCGGCCGGTGCGGGCAGCGCGCTTGGTCACCGAGAAGGTACCAAAGCCCACCAGCGAAACGGTGCCACCCTTCTTCAGCGTGGTGCGCACGCCGCCGATCACGGCCTCCAGGGCACGGGAAGCGGCCGCCTTGGACAGGTCGGCTTGCTTGGCAATGTGTTCGATGAGTTCGCCTTTGTTCACAGCTTTCTTCTCCATTCAATTCAGTTTGCAGACCCGCGTCTGTGCGATTCAGTGCCCTCGCCACTCCCTGCCGACATCGCAGGAGCGACCCTTGCCGAAGCGACGCGGGAGCCGGATTCTATGCTCCGAATTCAAGACCTGGCGCGGCCTGCAGGTCAGATAAGCCCGGTTGACAGCGGCTACACGGATGGGCTAGCCGCGAAACTCAAGGCGAGCGCTGCACCAGGGCCACGCCCAACGCGGCCAAGGCAAGGCCGACCAAAAGCCCCCACGTCAGCGGCTCGCCGAACAGCGCCCAGGCCATCAAGGCGGTACAGGGCGGCACCAGGTAAAAGAGGCTGGCCACCTTCATGGCAGCGCCTCGCTGAATCAAGAGGTACAGCAGCGAGCTGGCCCCCATGGTCAAGGCCAAAACGGACCAGGCCAATGCCAGCACCATCTCGGGGTGCCAGTCGATGGCGTCTGTCTCCATCAGGGCCAGGGGCAGGGTCACCATCAGCGCCGCGCCCATCTGCACCACGCCGGCGCTGCGCACATCGGTCGCACCCACGTACCGCTTCTGGTAGAGCGTGCCTGCGGTGATGCTCAGAAGGGCCAGCGCGGCCAAACCCAGGTTCAGGGCATGGGCCTCACCCAGTCCCAGCTTGCCCCAAACAACCAGGAGCACGCCGGCCAAGCCGCAAACCAAGCCCAACCACTGCAAGGGACGAACCCGGCCACGCCCACCTCGCCATTCCAGGAAGATGGCGGTGAGCACCGGCTGCAGGCACACAATCAATGCGGTGGTGCCCGCCGACAAGCCCAAGCGCACCGCGCTCCACACCCCGCCCAGGTACCCCGCCTGCAACAGCACCCCAGTAACCGCCAAGTGCAACCAGTCGCCACGCTGCGTGGGCCATGGCGCGCGGGCCCACCACGCCCACAGGGCCAGACCCGCCATAGACAGGCCATAGCGCCAGCACAAAAAGCTCAGGGGCGGCGCGTGCGGCATGCCCAAACGCGCCACGATGAAGCCGGTGCTCCAGATCAGCACAAACAGCGCTGGCATCAGCTCCACCAAGTCCAGGCCAGCGCTTGCCGGCGCGCGGGGCGAGTCGGGGTTCAAGGCGTGGCCTTCACGGCGCGTTCAAGCCGGGTCAAAGCGCATTCCAGGCATATTCCACGCACATTTCAAGCGCGACAGGCGCATTCAACGCGCTTTGGCCCGTATCTCGGGGATGGCCTTGCGCAGGTAGTACACCATCGACCAGATCGTCA
Organism: Betaproteobacteria bacterium; assembly: GCA_009918225.1. GTDB lineage: Bacteria > Pseudomonadota > Gammaproteobacteria > Burkholderiales > Burkholderiaceae_C > RFTU01. The sequence goes on from RGEP01000076.1 coordinate 5,009, forward strand.
GCACCGCGGCCGCATAGATCAACCAGGTCCCCCACACCGCCGTGTCGAGCACCCCAAACAACAGACCGTCGTAAAGCAAAAACGGAACCGCGATCATTTGGACCGTGGTCTTGAGCTTGCCCACGATGTGGACCGCCACGCTGCGAGAAGCGCCAATCTGGGCCATCCACTCGCGCAGGGCCGAAATGGCGATCTCTCGTCCGATGATGACCAGGGCCACCAACGTGTCCACGCGCCCCATTTCCACCAACACCAACAGGCAGGCGCACACCAAGAACTTGTCGGCCACGGGGTCGAGGAAGGCCCCGAAAGCCGAGGTCTGGCCCAGCTTGCGCGCCAAATAGCCATCGGCCCAATCGGTCAAAGCAACGGCCACAAACAGCACCGTGGCCACCAGGTTGCGGGTTTCCGCCGGCAGGGGCATGGCGAAGACCACGATGATCACCGGTATGGCCACGATGCGCAGCCAGGTCAGCATGGTGGGAATCGTGAAAAACATGGGCGGATCCTACCGGCAAGCGCAGGGCTCACTCATCCAGGGTGCGCGGCTTGAACCGGTCCGCATCATCGAAGAGGAAGACCTCGGTGTAGGACCAGGGCTTGGGCAGATGGGCCACGGGCGGGAACGGCGCGGCTCGGCGGACGGCTTCAATGGCCAGTTGCGTGGTGTGTTGGGCATCGGCAGGCCGGGGCCGGCGCTGCACCTTGATCTGGCGCACCGAGCCGTCGGCGTTCAGCTCCACCTCCAAAATGGGAATGCCCTTCAGGGGTTCGGGCACCTCGCTGAGGTAGGTGCGACCGGGGTTGGCCTTCACCAACTGTTGCGCCGCTAAACGGTGGTACTCGCGCCAGTCGCGGGCCAAGGCCGGTGCCGCCTGCACCGGTGGTGGTGGCGTCGGCACCGGTACGGCCACGGGTGGTGTGGGCACGATAGGTGGCCGCGTGGGTGCGCATCCGCTCAGGCCACCCAGCAGCACTCCCATCAGCGCCGCCAGCATCACCAAAGCCCAGGCGCCCGTGCCCTTCACTCGAGCCGCTCCCAAGGACGTGGCCGCATCAATGCAATGCACGGTAAATCTCCTCCGCCAGCGTTTTGGAAATGCCTTCCACGCTGCACAAGTCTTCCACGGATGCCGCGGCCACCCCGCGTACACCCCCAAAGCGTTGCAGCAGACGGGCGCGCTTTCTGGGCCCCACGCCGGGAATATCTTCCAGCCGGCTGCCCCCAGTGCGCGCCTGTGCGCGCTTGGCCCGCATGCCGGTGATGGCAAAGCGGTGGGCCTCGTCTCGGATTTGCGCGACCAGCATCAAGGCGGCGGAATCAGCGCCCAGGTAGACCTTGGGTCGGCCGTCGGCGAACACCAACTCCTCCAGGCCCACCTTGCGCCCTTCCCCTTTTTCCACCCCAACCAGCAGCGACAGGTCCAAGCCCAACTCTTCGAACACTTCGCGGGCCACGCCCACCTGGCCTTTGCCGCCATCAATGAGCACCACATCGGGCAGCCGCGACTCTTCCACCTTGGCATAGCGTCGGTGCAAGACCTGGCGCATGGCCGCGTAGTCATCGCCCCCCACCACGCCCTCGATGTTGTAGCGCCGGTATTGGGCAGTTTGCATCTGGTGCTGCTCAAACACCACGCAACTGGCCTGGGTGGCCTCGCCGGCCGTGTGGCTGATGTCGAAACACTCCACCCGCAGGCGCTCCAGATCGTCGGCTGCCAAGTCCAGCGCCTCAGCCAGTGCGCGGGTGCGTTCACGTTGTGACCCTTCTTCGGCCAAGAGCCTTGCCAAGGCCAGCTGCCCATTCTTCTGGGCCATCTCCAGCCAAATGCGCCGCTGCTCGCGTGGTTGATGGGTCGCCTGCAGCTTCACCCCGACGTGTTGGGACAGCGCGGCCAGCAGCTCCCGGCTGACGGGGTGGCTGGTGATGAGTTGAGCCGGCGCCGGCAGGTCCAGGTAGTGCTGGCTGATGAAGGCCTCCAAGACGCGGGTCTCGATCTCGGTCACGCTCAGGGCTGGCGTGTGCGGTTCAGGGGCGTCAGGGGTATCCGTGAGCTCCAGGCCCATCGCCAGGGCCGCGCCATCTTCCACATGGGCCGGAAAGTACGGTCGGTCGCCCAAATGACGCCCGCCGCGCACCATGGCCAGGTTGACGCACGCGCGGCCGCCTTGAACCTTCACCGCCAGGATGTCCACATCCTGCTCCAAAGAAGACAAGCTGCTGGCCTCCACCGATTGTTGGTGCAGCACCCGAGACAAAGCCGTGATTTGGTTGCGCAGTTCAGCGGCTTGCTCGAATGCCAGTGCATCGGCGTGCGCCATCATGCGCGACTGAAGTTCTTCGATCACCCCTTGCGCTTGCCCCAACAAAAACCGCTCGGTGTCGGCCACATCACGCGCGTAATCGGCGGTGCTGATCAGGCCCACGCACGGCGCAGAGCAGCGCTTGATCTGATGCAGCAGGCAGGGCCGGCTGCGGTTGGCGAACACCGAGTCCTCGCAGGTCCGCAGCTTGAAGGCCTTTTGGATCAGCTGGATCGTTTCCTTGACCGCCCAGGCGCTGGGATAGGGCCCAAAGTAGCGGTGCCGACGGTCCACTGCACCGCGGTAGTAGGCCATGCGGGGAAACTCACCGGTCACCAGCCGCAAATAGGGGTAGCTCTTGTCGTCTCGGAACAAGATGTTGAACTTGGGGTTCAGCGTCTTGATCAGGTTGTTTTCCAGCAGCAAGGCTTCCGCTTCGCTGCGCACCACGGTGGTCTCCAGTCGCGCAATGCGGCTGACCATGTGCCCGATCCGGGTGCCCCCGTGGTCCTTTTGGAAATAGCTGGCCACACGCTTCTTGAGGCTGCGCGCCTTGCCAACGTACAGCACCTGGCCCTGGGCATCGAAGTAGCGGTACACCCCAGGCAAGGAAGGCAGTGCTGCCACCTCTGCCAACAGGGCCTCGCGCGCGCGCAGGTGGGCCGCGCGAGCAGCGCTGGCCGCGGCTTCATGCGCGGCTTCATGCGCGGCTTCATGCGC
>RGEP01000077.1 GCA_009918225.1 Betaproteobacteria bacterium
TCGCCATGAAGTCAGCGTGCCCTGTGATGGACTTCAGCGTGAAGCCTGGCAGGCGCCAGCTCATGTCCAGGCTGATGTTTCGATCGGACAGGTCGAGGTAGGTGCGGTAGTCCTGATCCACGATCCATGCATTGCCCGGCGCGGCCAGCGGGATGCCGAGGTCCACGCCGCTGCCGATGGCGTTGGCGCCCGTGCCGGCCCCAGCACCCACTGTACGGTTACAGTCATTCACACCATCCCGGTTGCCCGGACGCACATTCATCACCACAGGCGTAGCATTGAAGAGTTGCTGGCAAGACGGCGTGTGGACGTAAGAACCAGCCTGCTTGTAACCAAAGGCCGAGCCACCGTTACCGCCTTGCTCCGTCATGTCTGCCCGAAGCACGGCCTCAAAATTACTTGACGGCTTGAACTTCACGGACGCCCGGAAGTACTTGAGGTCCTGGTCGAACAGACCGGCGGCAGGGTTGAAGGTGTTCTTGACCCAGGGGTCGGACTTGTCCTTGACCGCCACGAGGCGCAGGGCTGCGGTTTCGCCCAAGGGCAGGTTGAAGATGCCTTCGCCCCGCACCTTGCCGTAGTTGCCCACCAACAAGCTGGCGGTGGTTTCGTTGGACTTGAGCTCAGGCGCGTTGGTGGTGATGGCCACGGTGCCGCCGAAGGTGTTGCGGCCAAACAGCGTGCCCTGGGGCCCACGCATCACCTCCACGCGTGACACATCCACAAAGCCCATCATGGCTTGCTGTGCACGCGACTTGTAGATGCCGTCGACAAAGTAGCCGATGGTGGTGTCGGCGTTGACCGCCACGTTTTCGGTGCGCACGCCGCGCATGGCGGGGCGGGCATCAGCGCCCGAGCGGCCGAAGGTGAAGCCAGGCACCACGGTGTCGAGCTGCGACACATCGGAGAGGTTGCGCTCGGCCAAGGCCTGGTTGCTCAAACCGGTCACCGAGACGTTGACCTTTTGCTGGTCTTCCAGGCGGCGGTTGGCCGACACCGACACCGATTGCAATTCACCGGAATCGGCGGCGCGGGCGCCGCTGCTTTGGGCCTGCGCATGGGCCGGCAGGGCACCAGCCGCGGCCCAAGAGCCCACAGCCAGGGCCACCATGGCCACCAGGGGATTTCGGCGGAAGGTCTTCATCATCAAGTCTCCAGTCGTGATTCAAAAAGGGCACCGGGGTGCGGAGATGGCGCGTTCCAAACGAGTTTGGACGCTACCCAGAAACCGTGCAAGCGTATGCAATGTGTATGCAAACCCTCTAGTAAAAGTACCTAGCCTGGATGCGGCCACGGCGCGACACCCCGTGGATGTCAGTACTGCAGCTCCGCACGCCCCTGGCGAGCGGCCTGCTGAAACGCCCGGGTGATCAAGGCCGTGGTGACGGTGGCGAAATAGCGCCCGCCCCAGGCCGCGTAGCGCTCTTCCTCTTCGGGTGTCAGGGCCAAGACCCCGGCGCACTTGCCTTGGGCCTGGACCGCGCGCAGCGCCCGCTCGATGGCCGCCTGCACCGGCGCGTCGCCGTAGCGGTTTTCATGGCCCATGGCGTGGGCCAAATCGTTCGGGCCCACAAACACCGCGTCAATGCCGGGCACAGCGGCAATGGCGCCGGCTTGCTCCACAGCCTGTGGCGTTTCCACCATGGCCACCAGCACGATGTGCTCGTTGCTGCGCTGGGTGTGGGCAGGCCCGCCAAAAGCACCGTAGCCGGCTGCTCGTGTGCTGAAGGCGCTGCCGCGACGGCCGCCCTGCCCGCCGGGCAAAGGGTAGCGCACCCGTTGCACCAAGTCGCTTGCATGCTCGGCCGACTCAACCATGGGCAGCTGCACGCCGCTGGCACCCATGTCCAAGACCCGGGCCAGGTCATGCTCCAGACAGCGGACCAAGGCTGGCAGGCCGCTGGCGCGCGCAGCGCGCAGCTGGTGCTCGGTCATCGAGAGATCTGCGCTGCCGTGCTCGTTGTCGATGATCAGAAAATCGAAACCCGCATAGGCGCACATTTCCACAATGGCCGGGCTGGGCAGGCCGTTGAAGATGCCGCGCAGGCGCTGCTGTCCGCGAATCATCTGCATCAGCCGGTCATCGATCGGGTGGTGCGGGTGCGCAGCCGGTGTTGCACTCATGATGGGTGTCTCCTGCGAAGGGTTGTGTGCTGGCGCGCCTCAGCGCTGGGCCCGTTCGACAAAGTGGCGCTCGGCCACACAGCCGTCGGCATCCAAGGCCCAGCCTGCTTGGTGTGCGGCCGCCACCACGGACGGGTCCCATTCAATGCGCTTGCGGTGGTCACCCGCGGTCATCATCAACACCCAGGCGTCTTGAGCGCCGGTGTTGCAGAACTCGCGCCACACGCCCCCGGGAATGGCATAGGTGTCCCACCCTTGGGCCGAGCCTTCGAGGCAGTAGCGGGCCGATCCATCCAGCGCCCGAATCTGCAGCGCTACCTGGCCACGGTAGGCCGTGACCACCTGCTTTTCAGCCAGCCGGTGGGCAGAGACCTGGGCACCGGGCGGCAGGCGCAGCCATTCCAGGCTGACGCCATGCGCCTTGGCCACTGGCGGCACGGCGTGACGGTCTTCTGAAAGGCCCAAGCCCACCACCGGTGCCAACTGACCTCCACCACCGGGCAGGACCGCATCGAGCAGGCTGTGCGGGCCAAAGCGCAGGTCGTTTGCACGCACCACGCGCTGGGCCATCTCCGAAGGCGACCAATCGCGCAGCGCCGCAATGTCCTGCGGCTGCATGGGCTGCAGCGTTTGTTCACCGGGCGCCAGGGCTTCGCCGCGGCGGGTGTCCACGATTCGGTAGTCCTGGGTGAGATGCACGCCGTTGGCGGCGGCCGCTGCCAAGGTTGCCGGGCCCCACAAGATGCCGCCGGTGTGGTCACGGCCCAGGGCCGTGAACAGAAAGCCATCATCCACGCCAATGTTGGTGAAGCCCCGGTAGATCCAGGTGGGCACCGACACGATGTCGAGCTCGCCAATGTCCACATGCCGGGCTTCAGGGTTGAAGCCCCATTGAATACGCCATTGGCCCTTGGCGCAGATGAAGACTTCGCAGCTGAAATGCAGGTGGGGTGGGTTGATCCGGCCGTGCGGCATGGATACCCCACCGACCTGAAAGCCATGCGGCTCGCGCAGGCTCACCGGCTGCTTGGCGTTCTGGGATACGCCCGGCCCCACCAGGGCGTAGTTGTACTTGGGGGAGCACTCCGGAATGGCGTAGTCGATGAACGCTTCGGTGGAATAGCGCAGGCTCGAAAACGGAATGTGGCGCTCGTTGAGCTGTTCGATGTTCATCGCATTGAAACTCCGGGGGTCGCAGACCTGGACTCGAGCACGGGTGCCTGGGCCAACCAACGCTGGATGGCCAAGGCCAAGCGGCCTGGCGCCTCCAGCGGAATCATGTGGCCACAGCGGTCCCAGGCCTGGGTATAGGCGTCCTGGCGCACCGACTGCAGGCGCCGTTGTTGTCGAGGGGAACACAGGCGGTCTTGCAAGCCAGACATCACCGCCACGGGCCCCGGAAAGGCTGCAAACGCATGCAAGCCGTCGGCTCGGCTGGCCGCCAATCGAAGCTGCTTGCGCGCCACAGCAGCCGGGGTACGGCGCGCCATGTCCACCACCAAGCGGGCCTGCCAGCGAGGGGGCCGCACGGCGAAGTACTGGGCCTTGGCTGCGCGCGCCACGGCAGCCGTACCCTGACGGCGCAGCAGCCGTTGTTGCTCACGTGAGCGCCGTTGATGCGCAGGACCGGCAGCCTCGGCATTGCTGCCCACCAGGGCCAATCGCTCGATGGTGGGCTGCCCGACCCAAGCGCCGCAAAGCGTGCGGCCTGGGCCCGGGGCCGGCTGCCTCCCCAACTGCTGCAAAGCCCAGATACCGCCCAAAGAAAAGCCCAAGAGGTTGATGGCACGACCGCCCTGCCACCATTCGGGCGCCTGCGCGCCCAGCAGTTCGCGCCAACGGGCCACGCGCACCGACACGCTCGGTCGCAAGCGGCGGGCAACCGCAGCGAACAAGCGCCGGTCGCACAGCGTGCCGGGCAGAAGGATCAGTCGGCTGCTCATGGGCGGGCTAGGCTTCAAGGGCTCAAGGGTGCATACGGGGCTGCTCAAACCGACCCCATCAATCCGATCCGGCCTCAGACCGTGGGCTGAGCACCTGCATCCAGTTGGCCACATCGTCGATGAGCACCCACTCGCGCACGATCTGGCCACCTTCGATCTCCAGGTGGGTGATGCCCAGCACCTCCACCGCCCGGCCCGTGGGCGCTCCATAACGACCTGCGCCTTCATGCTGTGCGCGATAACGCCAGCGCATGGCCACTGCGGTGGCCCGTCCGGGCCGTGGCACACCGACCAGATGCTCGATCTCCACCGCAGGGCGCGGCAGGGCCCGCAGCAGCCCGCTCCAGAAGGCGGCGCGCGCTGCAGGGCCTACAGCCACCTGCGCGGCGGGCAAGCAGGTGATCACGGCATCGGACACCCCTGCTTGCTCAAAGTTCGTGCGGCGCAAACCATCCAACCACGCTGAGGCGGCATCTGCTGCAGGCCCATGGGCGTCGATGTGCGAACGATAAGGCGCAGGCGCCGGCGGCATGGGTGCTTTGTTCCAGCCGCCCGCGGCGTTCAGCCAATCCTGTGCCACCTCACGCTCGTGTCGGCCAATGGCCCTTGCAATGGCGGCCTGATCACGCACCAGCCATTCGTGAATGATGCGGTTGTCCAGGCACACGCAGTCGGCCACGGTGCGCACATGCACCGCGCGGCCTGTGGGCGCACCAAACGCGCCGGGACCCGCATGGGTCATCGGGCTGAAGATGCGGTGCGAGGACAGAAACCCCTGGTGCTCGTCACCCGAAATGATGACGTCTTCGGCCAACAGACGGCGATCAGGAAAGGCCAGGAGCGTCTTGCGGGTGCCCTCGATCACCGGCTCAATACCGATGCTCACCGAAGAGGGCGTCTCCACTGCGCAGCCTTCACCGTAATAGCGCCGGATGTCATCCAGCCGACGGCCTTCCCAGATGCGGTCGGTGATGACGCGGATGTAGTGGTCCAGGTCGTGGAACTCGGCGTCAAAACCCTTCATGTTGGCCTTCGATTCAACGGGTGGAGGTGATGCGTCGGCGGCGCTCGCCGCCCTTGGGGGTGGCTGCAGCGCTGCGCACCGAGCCGCGAATGATGAGTTCGCCGGGCACCACCACGTTCTCGCCACCGGCAGGGTGGTCTTGGCGCAGGTGCCGCTGCAGCAGGTCGACGGTGGCTTCCACCATCGGGCCCAGCGGCTGCTCCACCGTGGTCAGGCGGTAGCTGGGCCAGGCGGCTTGCGGCACATTGTCAAAGCCCACCACCGACACGTCTTCAGGCACGCGCAGGCCCAGCTCATGCCGCAAGGTGTCCATCACCGCAAAGGCCATGTGGTCCGATGCCACGAACACGGCATCGGGCCGCTCGCCCTTGCCGCCAAACAGATCGAGCGCGGCCTGGCGCGCCTGGTCAAAGTCGTAGTTGCCCACGGCCCGGGCCCAGATGCGCAGGCCGCGGTCGGCCAGGCCTTCACGAAAGCCGCGCTCGCGCTCGAGGTTGGTGGACGACTCTTCGTTACCTGCAATAAAGGCGATGCGCTCGTGTCCGCTGTCGGCCAAATAGCGCGCCACCGCGCGGCCGCCGGCCAGGTTGTCAGAGCGCACCGAGCTCACCGCGCCGGCGCTGCCCTTGGCCATGACGCGGTTGAACAGCACCACGGGGATGGCCGCGTCGGCGCAACGTTGTGCAATGGAAGACGACAGCGTGGTGGCCGCCAAGATGATCCCGTCTACGTGGTACTGCAGGATTTCATTGACCACCTCATCGGAATTGGGGTTGTCCGACAAGAACAGCAGCACATGGTGCCCGTCGGCCTGCAGCCGCTTGGACAACTTCTCTAAAGCGGCCGGGTGAAACAGGTTGCCCAGATAGGACAGGACCAGGCCGATGATGCGGCTGCGCTTGGTGGTCAGGCTGCGGGCATGCGCATTGGGCCGGTAGCCCAGCTTGCGCGCAGCGTCCATCACCTTTTCGCGAGTGGCTTCGGAAACGCTTGCACCCGGGGTAAAGGTACGGCTCACAGCGGACTGTGAAACGTTGGCCAAGCGGGCCACATCGATGGAGGTCACATGGCCCTTCATGGTGCGCGTCACGCGGCTGTCCAACCGCCGTCCACCATCAGCGCCGTACCCGTGATCAAGGCCGCTGCAGGAGAGGCCAAGAACACCACCGCCCCCATCACATCTTCAACCGCACCGATGCGGCCCAGGGCGATACGCGAGCGCACGAAATCTGCAAAGCCGGGGTCTTGCAGCATGGGCTCGGTCATGGCGGTACGGATGAACGTGGGGCACAAGGTGTTCACCCGAATGCCGTGCGGGCCCAACTCCCAGGCCAAGGCCTTGGTGAGGCCTTCCACTGCATGCTTGCTGGCGCAGTACACGGTTCGCTTGGGGCCGCCCACATGCCCCATCTGAGAAGACACCGTGATGATGGCGCCGCCCTGCCCGCGGTCGATCATGTGGCGCGCAGCCTCGCGCGCGAGGTAGAAAGCCGCGTGGACATTGAGGTCCATCACCGCATGCAGGTCTTGGTCGAGCGTGTCGGTGATCAGGGCAGGTCGGTTGGTGCCGGCGCTGTTGACCAGAATATCCAGTGCACCCAACGACTGCACGGCCTTGGTCACCGCCGCGCTATCGGTCACATCCAACACCAGGGCATGCGCCTGCCCACCTTCGTTGACGATACCCTGAGCCACGGCGTGCACTTCGGTCGCCGAGCGCGCCGCCACCCACACCTGCGCCCCGGCCTGGGCCAAGGCCTGTGCACAGGCTGCTCCGATGCCCCGCCCTGCGCCCGTGACCAGCGCCCTTTGGCCGTCCAGCCTAAAGCTGGGCAAGCGCGGAACGCCAGCGGCGACTGAGCCCGCTGCAGCGCCCTGTGCACTGGTCGGTGTGCTCACTCTGCGGACACCGGTTGGTACCACGCCACCTCACGCTTGCCGTAGCGGCGCACGCGGATATTGGCCTGCTCGCCGTGGCCGGCGAAGTTTTCCATATGGCAAAGGCGAGAGCAGTAAGCCCCGATCTCAGCGCTGGCTTCGTCGGTCAGCACCCGCTGGTAGGTGCAGGTCTTGAGAAACTTGCCCACCCACAGGCCGCCGGTGTAGCGCGCATTGCGGTTGGTGGGCAGGGTGTGGTTGGTGCCGATGACCTTGTCCCCAAAGCTCACATTGGTGCGCGGGCCCAAGAACAAGGCGCCATAGTTGGTCATGCGACGCAGGAAGAGGTCGGGATCGGCCGTCATCACCTGCACATGCTCAAAGGCCAAGTCATCGGCCACCTGGATCATCTCGTCGATGGTGTCGCACACAATCACCTGCCCATGGTCGTTCCAGGCCTTGCGCGCAATCTCGGCGGTGGGCAGGATGCCCAGCTGCCGTTCGACTTCGGCCAGGGTTTCGCGCGCCAGCTGTTCGCTGTTGGTCAGCAGCACCGCCGGCGATGTGGGTCCGTGCTCGGCCTGGCCCAAAAGGTCCACCGCGCACATCTCGCCGTCAACCGACTCGTCGGCGATCACCAAGGTTTCAGTGGGGCCTGCAAACAGGTCAATACCCACCCGGCCATACAGCTGCCGCTTGGCTTCGGCCACGTATTGGTTGCCCGGGCCTACCAACATGTCCACCGCCTTGATCGACCCGGTGCCAATGGCCATCGCGGCCACAGCCTGCACGCCACCCAGCACCAGAATCTCGTCGGCACCCGCCATGTGCATGGCCGCCACGATGGCCGGATGCGGCTGCCCCTGATACGGCGGCGCAGTGGCGATCACACGCGGCACGCCGGCCACCTTGGCGGTCAGCACGCTCATGTGGGCAGAGGCGATCAGCGGGTACTTGCCCCCCGGGATGTAGCAGCCCACGTTGTTAACGGGAATGTGGGTGTGCCCCAACACCACGCCCGGGCGGGTTTCCACCTCCACGT
>RGEP01000078.1 GCA_009918225.1 Betaproteobacteria bacterium
AATCGGGGTCAGATTCCAATTACTGGACTGAGCGGATGCATCGGTCCGCGATTCAATGGCCCGACTGCCCCGGCTCACCGTCACCGGATATCCGCACCATGTGATCCTGCGCGGCAACAACCGCCAGGACATCTTTGTCGACGGGCGCGACCGGGAGCGGATGCTCGCGTTGCTGCAGGAGCATGCAGAGCGGGAGGGCGTGGACATCCACGCCTACGTGCTGATGAGCAACCATCTGCACCTGCTGCTGACGCCGCAGCAAGACGGTGCGCTGCCCCGGCTGATGCAGTCCGTCGGCCGCGCCTACGTGCTGTACTTCAACAAGCGCCACGGGCGCACCGGCACGCTGTGGGAGGGGCGCTACCGCTCCACGCTGATCGAAACCGAGCGCTATCTGCTCGCCTGCATGGTCTACATCGACCTGAACCCGGTGCGCGCCGGTATGGTGGCCGACCCGGCAGACCACGCGTGGTCCAGCCACGCGCACTATCTGGGGCGACGGGTCGACCGCCTCGTCACGCCGCATCCGCTGTACTGGGCGCTGGGTAACACCCCGTTTGCCCGGGAGGCTGCGTACGCCGAGTTGGTGCGTGCCGGCCTGAAGGCCGACCAGCAGGCGGCGCTGACCGATTCTGCGCTGAAGGGCTGGGCCCTGGGCAGCCCCGGGTTCGTCGCGGGCTTGCAGAGGCAGACCGAGCGGCGGGTGCAAAAAGGCAAGCCGGGGCGCCCCTTCAGCAAGAGCCGGCCGGGGCAGGGCTGAGGACGGAGGGCGAGGCCTAACGTCGCAGTCAGCCCACTTATTAATCTGTCCCTAATTATTTAGTCGGAATTGATTCGGGCAAATTAATTGGAATCTGACCCCAATTAATTTGCTTGGCATTGTTGTTGCAGTGCACTATGCTCCCCCTCCTTTCGCACTTTCCTGGAGCGCGCGATGACGACGCCTGTCGAACAAGAACAACTGATCCAACACGGCCTGTACGACCCGGCGAACGAGCATGACGCCTGCGGCGTGGGTTTTGTGGCGCACATCAAGGGCGTCAAGAGCCACGACATCGTCACCGGCGCGCTGAAGATCCTCGAGAACCTCGACCACCGCGGCGCGGTCGGCGCCGACAAGCTGATGGGCGACGGCGCGGGCATCCTGATCCAGCTGCCCGACGCGCTGTACCGCGAAGAGATGGCCAAGCAAGGTGTGACCTTGCCGCCCCCCGGCGAGTACGGCGTGGGCATGATCTTTCTGCCCAAGGAGCACGCCAGCCGCCTGGCGTGCGAGCAGGAGATGGAGCGCGCCATCAAGGCCGAGGGCCAGGTGCTGCTGGGCTGGCGCGACGTGCCGGTCAACCGCGAGATGCCGATGTCGCCCGCGGTGCGCGAGAAGGAGCCGGTGATCCGCCAGGTGTTCATCGGCCGCGGCAACGACGTGATCGTGCAGGACGCCCTGGAGCGCAAGCTCTACGTCATCCGCAAGACGGCCTCCGCTGCCATCCAGCATCTGCAACTGACGCACAGCCACGAGTACTACGTGCCCAGCATGAGCTGCCGCACGGTGATCTACAAGGGGCTGCTGTTGGCCAACCAGGTCGGCGAGTACTACCTGGACTTGCGGGACGCCCGATGCGTCTCGGCCCTGGCGCTGGTGCACCAGCGCTTTTCCACCAACACGTTCCCCGAGTGGCCCTTGGCTCACCCCTACCGGATGGTGGCCCACAACGGCGAGATCAACACCGTCAAGGGCAACTTCAACTGGATGCGCGCTCGCGAAGGCGTGATGAAGTCGCCCGTGCTCGGTGAGGACCTGCACAAGCTCTATCCCATCAGCTTCGAGGGCCAGTCCGATACGGCCACCTTCGACAACGCACTGGAGCTCTTGTCGATGTCGGGCTACCCCTTGGCGCAGGCGGCCATGATGATGATCCCTGAGGCGTGGGAGCAGCACACGCTGATGGACGAGCGCCGCCGCGCGTTCTACGAATACCACGCCGCCATGATCGAGCCCTGGGATGGCCCGGCGGCCATGGTGTTCACCGACGGCAAGCAGATCGGCGCCACGCTGGACCGCAACGGCCTGCGCCCGGCGCGCTACTGCGTGACCGACGACGACCTGGTGGTGATGGGTTCGGAGTCCGGCGTGCTGCCGATTCCGGAAAGCCGGATCGTCAAGAAGTGGCGCCTGCAGCCCGGCAAGATGTTCCTGATCGATTTCGAACAGGGCCGCATCATCAACGACGAGGAACTGAAGAACCAGTTCGCCTCGGCCAAGCCCTACCGGCAGTGGATCGAGAACGTGCGGATCAAGTTGGAGTCGCTGCCGCAACCCTCGGCTGCTGTGCCGTCATCCACCGAATCGCTGCTCGACCGGCAACAGGCCTTTGGCTACACCCAGGAAGACCTGAAGTTCCTGATGAGCCCGATGGCCGCCGCCGGCGAAGAGGGCACGGGCTCGATGGGCAACGATTCGCCCCTGGCCGTGCTGAGTGACCGCAACAAGCCGCTGCCCCACTACTTCAAGCAGTTGTTCGCGCAGGTGACCAACCCGCCGATCGATCCGATCCGCGAGGCCATCGTGATGTCGCTGGTGTCCTTCATCGGCCCGAAGCCCAACCTGCTGGACATCAACGCGGTGAACCCGCCGATGCGGCTGGAGGTGACGCAGCCGGTGCTGGACTTCGATGACATGGCGCGCCTGCGCGACATCGAGCGCGCCACGGGCGGCAAGTTCAAGAGCTATGAGCTCAACATCACCTACCCCGTGGGCTGGGGCCGTGAGGGCGTGGAAGCCAAGCTGGCCTCGCTGTGCGCAGAGGCCGTGGACGCACTCAAGAGTGGTCACAACATCCTCATCATCACCGACCGCCGCGCAAACCGTGAGCAGGTGGCCATTCCCGCCCTGCTGGCGCTGTCGGCCGTGCACCAGCACCTGGTGCGCGAGGGCCTGCGCACCACGGCAGGCCTGGTGGTGGAAACCGGCAGCGCGCGCGAGGTGCACCACTTCGCCACGCTGGCCGGCTACGGCGCGGAGGCCGTGCACCCCTACCTGGCCATGGAAACCCTGGCCTCGATGCACGCTGACCTGCCGGGCGATTTGTCGGCCGACAAGGCCATCTACAACTACGTGAAGGCCATCGGCAAGGGTTTGTCGAAGATCATGTCCAAGATGGGCGTGAGCACCTACATGTCCTACTGCGGCGCGCAACTCTTCGAGGCCATCGGTCTGGACAAGGCGGTGGTGGACAAGTACTTCCGCGGCACCGCTTCGCAAGTGGGCGGCATCGGCGTGTTCGAGATCGCCGAGGAAGCCTTGCGCATGCACAAGGCGGCCTACGGCGACGACCCGGTGCTGGCATCGATGCTGGAGGCTGGTGGCGAGTACGCCTGGCGGGTGCGCGGTGAGGAGCACATGTGGACGCCGGATGCGATCGCCAAGCTGCAGCACAGCACGCGTGCGGGCAAGTTCGAGACCTACAAGGAATACGCCCAGATCATCAACGACCAGAGCCGCCGTCATATGACGCTGCGCGGCCTGTTCGAGTTCAAGGTGGACCCTTCGAAAGCCATTGCGCTGGACGAAGTGGAGCCCGCGGCCGAGATCGTCAAGCGATTCGCCACCGGGGCGATGTCGCTGGGCTCGATCTCCACCGAGGCGCACTCCACGCTGGCCTTGGCCATGAACCGCATCGGTGGCAAGAGCAACACCGGCGAAGGGGGTGAAGACCCGGCCCGCTACCGCAACGAGCTCAAGGGCATCAAGATCACCGCGGGCACCAAGGTGTCGGACGTGGTGGGCAAGTCCGTGATCGAAACCGATTACGAGATGAAAGAGGGCGACAGCCTGCGCTCCAAGATCAAGCAGGTGGCCTCGGGCCGATTTGGCGTGACCACCGAGTACCTGGCCAGTGCCGATCAGATCCAGATCAAGATGGCCCAGGGGGCCAAGCCGGGTGAGGGCGGCCAGCTGCCCGGTGGCAAGGTCAGCGAGTACATCGGCTTCCTGCGTTATTCGGTGCCGGGTGTGGGCCTGATCAGCCCGCCGCCGCACCATGACATCTATTCCATCGAAGACCTCGCGCAGCTCATTCACGACCTGAAGAACGCCAACCCGCGTGCCGACATCAGCGTCAAGCTGGTCAGCGAAGTGGGCGTGGGCACGATTGCCGCGGGCGTGGCCAAGTGCAAGGCCGACCATGTGGTGATCGCCGGTCACGACGGTGGCACGGGCGCCTCGCCCTGGAGCTCCATCAAGCATGCGGGCACGCCCTGGGAACTGGGCCTGGCCGAAACCCAGCAGACGCTGGTGCTCAACCGCCTGCGCGGCCGCATTCGTGTGCAGGCCGACGGCCAAATGAAGACCGGCCGCGACGTGGTGATCGGTGCCCTGCTGGGCGCCGATGAGTTCGGCTTCGCCACCGCGCCGCTGGTGGTGGAGGGCTGCATCATGATGCGCAAGTGCCACCTGAATACCTGCCCGGTGGGGGTAGCGACGCAGGACCCGGTGTTGCGCCAGAAGTTCAGTGGCAAGCCCGAGCACGTGGTGAACTACTTCTTCTTCGTGGCCGAGGAAGCGCGCGCCATCATGGCCCAGCTGGGCATCCGCCGCTTCGACGAGCTCATCGGCCGCGCCGATCTCCTGGACATGAAGAAGGGCATCGCCCACTGGAAGGCCAAGGGCCTGGACTTCAGCCGCTTGTTGGCCCAACCCGCGGCCCCGTCCGAGGTGCCGCGCCTGCATGTGGATGTGCAAGACCACGGCCTGGGCAAGGCCCTGGACATGAGCCTGATCGAGAAGTGCCAACCGGCGCTGCGCAAGGGCGAGAAGGTCAAGCTGCTGGAGACCGCACGCAACGTGAACCGCAGCGTGGGTGCCATGCTCTCGGGCGAGCTGGTGCGCCACCACCCCGAGGGCTTGCCGGACGACACCATCTGGATCCAGATGGAGGGCACGGGCGGCCAAAGCTTCGGTGCTTTCCTGGCCAAGGGCATCTGCCTGTACCTGATTGGTGAGGCCAACGACTACACCGGCAAGGGCTTGTCCGGTGGCCGTGTGGTGGTCCGCCCGAGCATCGACTTCCGCGGCGACGCCACGCAGAACATCATCGTGGGCAACACGGTGCTGTACGGGGCCACCAGTGGCGAGGCCTTCTTCCGCGGTGTGGCTGGCGAACGCTTTGCGGTGCGCCTGTCCGGGGCCACGGCGGTGGTGGAAGGCACGGGCGACCATGGCTGCGAGTACATGACCGGTGGCACCGTGGTGGTGCTGGGCAAGACCGGGCGCAACTTCGCCGCCGGCATGAGCGGCGGCGTGGCCTATGTGTACGACGAAGACGGCGGTTTTGCCTCGCGCTGCAACACCTCGATGGTGACACTGGACAAGGTGCTCACCGAGGCAGAGCAGCAGGCTGCGGGCCTTCCGATGCACAAGGGGCAGAGCGACGAAGCCCTGCTCAAGGCCTTGATCGAGCAGCAGCACCGCTGGACCGGCTCTCTGCGCGCGCGGGAAATCCTCGACCAGTGGGCCACGGCACGCGGCAAGTTCGTCAAGGTCTTCCCCACCGAGTACCGCCGTGCCCTGACCGAGCTGGCGGCCAAGGCCTCAGCTCCTGTAGAGGCCAGCAAGCCGGCTGCCAAGAAGGCGGCGGCCGTGGGCAAGAAGACACCGGCCAAGTGATGGCCCACCACCACAGCGATCTGAAGGATTGATCATGGGAAAAGTCACCGGCTTTCTGGAATTTGAGCGGCTTGAAGAGGGCTATGAGCCCGTGCCGCAGCGCGTGAAGAACTACAAAGAGTTCGTCATTGGCCTGAACAACGAACAGGCCAAGGTGCAGGCCGCGCGTTGCATGGACTGCGGCACGCCGTTCTGCAACAACGGCTGCCCCGTCAACAACATCATTCCGGACTTCAACGACCTGGTCTACCAGGGTGATTGGCACAACGCGATCACGGTGCTGCACAGCACCAACAACTTTCCGGAATTCACGGGCCGCATCTGCCCCGCACCCTGTGAGGCCGCTTGCACGCTGAACGTGAACGACGATGCCGTGGGCATCAAGTCCATTGAACACGCCATCATCGACCGCGCCTGGCAAGAGGGCTGGGTGCAGCCCCAGCCGCCCAAGGTCAAGACCGGCAAGAAGGTTGCGGTCGTGGGGTCGGGCCCAGCCGGCCTGGCCGCCGCGCAGCAGCTCGCGCGCGTGGGCCACGAGGTGACGGTGTTCGAAAAGAACAGCCGCATCGGCGGCCTCTTGCGCTATGGCATCCCCGACTTCAAGATGGAGAAGTCCCACATCGACCGCCGTGTGGAGCAGATGAAGGCCGAGGGCGTGACCTTCCGCACCAGCGTGTTGGTGGGCCAGATGCCCAAGGACAGCAAGGTCACCAACGACGCGCAGACCATCGTCTCGCCCGAGCAGCTCAAGCAGGACTTCGACGCGGTCATTCTGTGCGGTGGTGCCGAGCAAAGCCGTGACCTGCCGGTTCCCGGCCGCGACCTGGAGGGCGTGCACTTCGCCATGGAGTTCCTGCCCCAGCAGAACAAGGTGGTGGCCGGTGACAAGGTTCAAGGCCAGCTGCGCGCTGACGGCAAGCATGTGATCGTGATCGGCGGCGGCGACACCGGCAGCGACTGTGTGGGCACCAGCAACCGCCACGGCGCAGCCAGCGTCACCCAGTTTGAGCTGATGCCCCAGCCCCCTGAGGTGGAAGACCGCCCGCTGACCTGGCCCTACTGGCCTACCAAGCTGCGCACATCGTCCAGCCACGAAGAAGGCTGCCAGCGTGAATTTGCAATTGCCACCAAGGCTTTTGTCGGCGGCACGGGTGCTGCCCAGGGCAAGGTGCAGGCCTTGAAGACGGTGGAGCTGGAGTGGAAGAACGGCAAGATGATCGAGGTGCCGGGCTCGGAAAAGGAGTGGAAGGCCGACCTCGTCTTGCTGGCCATGGGCTTCGTCTCGCCGGTGGCGTCCATCCTGGACACCTTTGGCGTTGAAAAGGACAACCGCGGCAATGCGCGAGCCAGCACCGACTTCATGGGCGGCTACGCCACCAATGTGGACAAGGTGTTCGCGGCGGGCGATATGCGCCGGGGCCAAAGCCTGGTCGTGTGGGCCATCCGTGAGGGCCGCCAAGCCGCCCGTGCGGTGGACGAGTTCCTGATGGGAGCCTCAGACCTGCCGCGCTGAGCCTCAGGGCCCCTGGGCCGTTTGTCCCTGAGGGCGGTCGGGCTGCCCCCGGGGAAACCCGGAACCTTTTGGGGCCTCGTGACACAATGGCGTGTTTGCTTTTTGTGACGACCACGCCTTGGTGACCGACGCCCTGATCGAAATCGACCATGTCCGGTTCGGATACGACGCCAGCAGGCCCATCCTGAACGACATTTCGCTGCGCTTTGCGCGCGGCAAGGTCACGGCCATTCTGGGCGGCTCGGGCTGCGGCAAGACCACCCTCTTGCGCTTGATCGGGGGCATCCATGGCGCCGACGGCGGCCGGGTGGTGTTCGATGGCGAGGTCGTCAACGCCCGTGACCGTTCTCAACTGCTGCGCCTGCGCCGGCGCATGGGCATGCTGTTCCAGTTCGGCGCTTTGTTCACCGACCTCACGGTGTTTGACAACGTCGCCTTCCCCTTGCGCGAACACACCGATTTGTCGGAAGCGATGATTCGCGACATCGTGCTGCTGAAGTTGCATGCGGTGGGCTTGCGGGGGGCAGCAGACCTCAGGATTTCCGAGGTGTCGGGCGGTATGGCCCGGCGCATCGCCTTGGCCCGGGCGATCGCCTTGGACCCGGAACTCATCATGTACGACGAGCCCTTCGCCGGCTTGGACCTGATTTCCATGGGCGTTGCCGCCAACCTGATCCGCAAACTCAACGACATCACCGGCAGCACCTCGCTGGTGGTGTCTCACGACGTGCCCGAATGCATGGCCATCAGCGACCATGTGGTGCTGCTGGCCAATGGTGGCCGCATCGTGGCGCAGGGCACACCGGC
>RGEP01000079.1 GCA_009918225.1 Betaproteobacteria bacterium
ATCTTCAATCCCTTCGGCAATCCTGCCGATGTGCTCAATGGTGTGAAGTCCACCATCTCCCGCAACGACTTGTGGGACCAGCGCGAGATGTACGGTACCGCATCGATGGACCTGTTCAAGATCGGCAACCGCACCGCCACCGGCTTGATCGGCTTGGAGTCGCGCAAGGAGTTCTATTCCGACCAGTACGACCCACAGTCTGAAGCGGGCATCATCGAAGGCTCGGCTGGCAATTCTGCAGCCGGCAGCCGCAAGGTGAATTCCCAGTTCTTTGAACTGTCGATCCCCGCCATGCAAAACATGGAGCTGTCCTTTGCCGGACGCCGGGATTCCTACAGCGACTCCGGCAGTGCCTTCTCGCCCAAGGGTGCCATTCGGTGGCAGCCGGTGAAAAACACCACGGTGCGTGCATCGATCGGCAAGGGCTTCCGTGCTCCCACCCTGGACATCCTGACCCAGAAGCCGGCGTTCTCGGCCGATTCGGTGACCGACCTGCGCACCTGCCGCGCCTTTGGCCGTACGGCCGCGCAGTGCGGTGATGCCAACGGCGACGGTGTTGTGGATGGTGTGCAACCGCAGATCCAGGTGGACGCCACCGTCATTTCCAACCCCGGGCTGCAAGCCGAGACCTCCAAGCAGTCCAGCTTCGGCCTGGTTCTGGATGCCACGAACTGGTTGAGCCTGAGCGCTGATTACTACCGGATCCACATCGACGGCCGTATCGCCAGCATCTCTTCGCAAACGGTGATCAACCGGACCTTGAACCCCGCCCTCGGCCCAGTGCCGGCGGCCTTCAAGGTGGTGCGTGACCCGGTGACGGGCCAGATCACCAACGTGACGCGTGGCGCAATCAATGAAGGCACGCTGGACACCGACGGCATCGACCTGAATGCCCGCACGAACTTCAAGTTCAGCCAGTCTCGCCTGCAGCAACAGCTGCTGGTCAGTTTGGTGCGTGACTACAGCATTGACGGTGGCGAGAACCTGGTGGGCACGCAGGGCGCGCCAAAGTGGCGGATGAACTTTGCCAACACCTACACGATCGGCCGGTTCACCACCTTCTTGGCCGTCAACCGCATTGCAGGCCAAAGCGAACAGACGGCTCAGCCGACCTCGGCCTATACCACCCTCACGGGCTCGGTGTCCTACAACGCGTCCACCAAAACCCGCTTGACGGTGGGCGCGGTGAACCTGACCAACAAGTTCCCGCAACTCATCAGCTATGACGGCCGCCCCTGGAACTTCAACCTGTACGACGGATTGGGCCGCCAGGTCTACTTCCGCGTGCAGCAAACCTTCTGATGGGGCAACAGCCCATGATGCAGGCAGGGGGCTCTCCGGAGCCCCCTTTTTTTTGAGGCCTGGAGATCCGATACCCTTGAGGCTATGAGCACCTACGCCTTGATGCACAGGCTGCAAGAGCAGCAGGCGATGCTGCGCGAAGCGCCCATTCGCAGCCCCAGTGGCTGGAACCCGGCGCAGGTTCAGCGTTGCGCCTACTCCTGGATGCAACTCTCGGCTCACTGGATGGCGCATGGTGATGAACAGCGGGCCTTGCAAGCCTGGTTTCAGGCCGGGCAGCACTTGCCCCAGCAATGGAACGTGCAGGCCCTGCAAGTGCTGGGCCTGACGGACGAGCTTGCGCTGGCCCAACGGTCAGCCGACATGAGCGCGCGCCGTGCTGCACAGCTGAAGGCCAGCTTTGGCCACCTGCACGAGCGCAATGGCCCGGCCTCGGTGTTCAGGATCGACCGCGCACTGGCCGGCTACCTGGGCCAGGCGCGGGTGTTTTCGAGCCATCCGAGCCAGCAGCCCAAACTGCTCTACGTACCGGGCCTGTCCACCGCGGGCTTTGTAGACCCGCAGTCCATTGCACTCGCGCGTTCACTGGCCAGTGCCTACGCCCTCATCCGGGAGGAGTTCGAAGCGGCGCTTCAACAGGGCGATGCCCATGAGCCCTTTATGGGACGCCTGAGCCCGGAGGTGGAACGGCGGTATGTCAGCGGTGGTGCTGTGGCCTCTTGGGACGCCATCTTCTTCGACCGGCACGGCCAGCGTCACAACGACGTGCACAGGCGCTACCCGAACACCAGTGCTGTGCTCGATGCAGCCGACCGCTGCCACATCCCGATGCAATCACCTGAGACCTGCTTTTCGATTCTGCGGCCCCACACCCGCATCGAGCCCCACTATGGAGTGACCAATGCGCGCTTGGTGGTCCACCTGCCCTTGAAGGTCCCACCGGGGTGCTATTTGGAGCTGGTCGGCCTGGGCCGTCATGATTGGCGCGAGGGAGAAGTCTTTGCCTTTGACGACACCTTCTTCCATGCGGCCGAAAACCCCAGTGACCAAGTACGCGGCATCCTGCTGACCGATGCCTGGCATCCCGACTTGAGCGCGGTGGAACGAGAGGCCTTTACAGACCTGATCACCACCTTGACCACCTTGGAGTCGGCACCCGAGTGGGCAGATGATTCAAGCGCCGAACGGGCCGCAGCAGCATGAGTACCCGGTCCGCCGACACCGTTCAGGCCTGGACAGGCCATTGGGCTCAAACCTTGACGGGCTCCATCGACCTCAACGGCGCTGACCCCGTGGCCCATGCCTTGCGGCGCCATTGGGCAAACCGAGTGTCCCAGCTCAGGGCCTGCGGCCAGATCGTGGACGTGGGCAGTGGGCCCGCCATCTTGGCGCGGCTGATGGGCAGCCTGGGCTGGGCGGTTGAACACCCCAACACCTGGTGGTGTGTGGACCAAGCAGACCTGGGTCAAGGCTGGCAGCAGTCGCTGCCCACCGGTGTCAGGGTGTTGGATGGCCTGCCGTTTGAACAGTCGCGCCCGCCATCTGGACCCGTTGATGCCATGGTGAGCAACTTTGGTTTGGAGTACCTGGACCGAGCTGGTCTCGTCCACGCCCTGCCCCATTGGCTCGGGCCACATGGGCACCTGGAAGCGGTCCTGCATGCGAGAGGATCGGTCATCGACAAGGTCAGCGCCGAGCATGCCGCAGACCTGCGGGTGGCGCTGCATGAGTTGGAACTGCCCCAACGGGGGCTGGACCTGGTTCAGGCCCTGGCCACCGCACCGACCGACCCCGTGCACCGAATGATGCACGGCGTCGAGGTTCGCGATGCCTATAACGCGGCCGTGGACCAGCTCAAGCAGCGGATGGAGGCCCGAGGCCGGCCCAGCGCGGTGCTCATGGACCTGCTTGGCGGCATCACACATGCGATACGCCAGGTGCGAAGTACGGGCGCAGAAGGAGCTTCCCAGGCTATTTCACGCTTAGGCCGGTCGCTTGAGGCGGAATGGGCTCGGCTGCAGCAGATGCAAGCTTGCGCCTTGGATGAGCGCCAGCTCAGCGAATGGCACTGCGCGCTGCAGGGCACGATGGCGCAGCCTCAGCGGCTAAAGGCACAGCGGATCGACTGTGCCTTGGGCCTTGTGGCGTGGAACCTCAGCACGGCCGCCTGATCTCATACACGGCTTTAACCCACAGCGAATTCCGATCATGACCGTCCTGAACCGCCGCACCGCTCACCCCGTCAAGCTCCTTGTATGGATTGGCGCCTGCCTGACCAGTCTGCTGACGGGCCTTGACGCTGCAGCGTCTTCCAGCAGCTCCACGGTACAAGTACAGGCCAGCAGCCTGGTCAAGCTGGAAGACTTCTTCCGCCGCCCAGAGTTCTCCGAGGCGGTTCTGTCGCCCAACGGTCGCTACCTGGCCACGCTGTCTTCCATCAACCAGCGTCTGAACCTGGTGGTCGTCGACCTCGACACCCGTCAGGCCTCGGTTTTGACCCGATACGACAACATAGACCTGGGCCGCCTGCGCTGGGCCGGCAACGACCGCATTCTGTACAGCGCGGTGCAGATCAATGCCCCAAGCGGCCAAGACGCACCCCGCAGTGGCGGTCTGTTCGTGATCAAGCGTGACGGCAGCGAGGGCCGACAGCTCGCGCGCACCGTCAGCCAGTTGGTCAAGAACGAAACCGGCGGCTTTTTGGCCATGCAGCCCCTTCGGCCGGTGCCCGGAGCCCCCGATGAAATGATCGTCTCGGCGGTGGTGGCCAATGACGATTCATTCGATCTGTATCGCATCAACCTGAGCACAGGGCGGCACCGGCTGTTGACGGCCGGGCGCCCTGCCGACCGCATCGGCAGCTGGATCCTGGACAGCAAGGGTGTGCCCCGGGTCGCCTTGGCTGGGGGCGCAGGTCGCAGCACCCAGCGCATCGTGTACTACCGCCGCGACGCCGATTCCGCCTGGCAGGAGATCGCGCGCTTTGATGAGACGCGCGCACCAGCCTTCGTGCCTTTGGCTTTCGACAGCGACGACGAACACCTGTACGTTGCCAGCAACGAGGGCCGTGCCAACATGGCCATCTACCGCTACAACCCTCAACAGCGGGCCATGGTGGAGATGGTGGCCCAACACCCCCAATACGATTTGGGCGCTTCTCCTCAAGGTGGGGCCCTCAACAGCCTGTTGTTTGATCCGCAAAGCAATGCCTTGGCCGGGCTGCGCATCGATGCCGATCGTCCCCAAGTCCTGTGGCTTGATGAGTCTATGGCCAAGGTGCAGGCCTCGGTGGACGCCACCTGGCCGGATCGATTTAACGTGCTCTCGGGCAGCCGGCTGTCCAGCCGTGTGCTGATCAGCAGCTACTCGGACACCCTGCCAGGACGCTTGTACCTCTACGACCGGCAGACCCAGAAGTTGGAGGAGATTGGCGCCTCGCGTCCATGGCTCGAAGGGCAGTTGGCCCAGGTCCGTCCGTTCAGGCTCAAGACCCGCGATGGCCTGGAGATACCGTCTTACGTGGTGTTGCCACGCGACCACCGACCAGGCCAACGCCTGCCCACCGTGGTGCACATACACGGAGGACCCTTTGCGCGAGATGTGGTGCAAGGGGGACGCTATGGTCCGTCTTTCGGCGTGCGGGAAGCGCAGGTTCTGGCCTCACGCGGCTATGCCGTGGTGCTGCCCAACTTCCGCATCACGCCTGAGCTGGGCTCTCAGATCTACTATGCGGGCTTTGGCACCTACGGCCAGCAGATGTCCGATGACCATGAAGATGCGGCTGCATGGGCCATTGATCAGGGCTTCGCCGATCCGCGCCGCATTTGCATCTCCGGCGCCAGCTATGGGGGCTACGCAGCGCTGCAGGCCCTTACCCGCCCCAGCAACCCCTTTGCCTGCGCCATCGCTGGATTGCCAGTCACGGACCTGAAGTTTCAGCGTGAACGCGCCGACTATGCCTTTTCCCCTGCTGCCGTCGAGTATTGGCGCAAGGTCCAGGGCGTGGCCGACTTTGACGACCCCAAGGTGCGCCAGCAGTCTCCGCTGTTCCAGGCCGAGCGCATCAAGGCACCAGTCTTCATGTATGTGGGCGAACTCGACAGCCGAACCCCCCCCGCACAGGCCAAACGCATGGCCGACGCGCTGGCGGCTGCGGGCAATCCGGTGAAGGACTATTTCGTGGGCAGGGGCGAAGGCCATGGCTTCGGCGTGCAAGCGGTCAATGTGGAGCTCTACAGCCGAATCCTGAAATTCCTGGAAGACGCCCTGGCCGAGCGCTGAGGCCTGGCCTCAATCTCCAAAAAACAAGTAAGCCGTGCGGCCGTCGACCTGCAGCTGCGCCGGCATGCCCTGGGGCAGGCTCAAGTTCAGCGGTACATGACCCACCGGAAGACCGGTCAGCAAGGGTGTTTTGGGGCAAGCCGCCGCCACCCGCTGCAGCATCGCCTTGAGGCCATAGCCTCGGTCCAGCGGAGACGGCTTCCAGGCGCTGAACTGTCCCAGCAGAACGGCGCGCTGCTCAGCCAAAACGCCCGCCTGCGCCAACTGCAAGAGCATGCGCTCCACGCGATAGGGGTGCTCGGCCACGTCTTCCAGGAACAGGATGCCCCCCTTGATGCGCGGCCAGTGGGGCGTGCCCAGCAGGCTGCACACCATGCTCAAGTTCCCGCCCCAGAGGCGCCCCTTGGCGCTTAGGCCATCACGCCCGGCGTCGGTGCGAAAGCCCACGGCTTCCAGGTCGCCCCGCATGGCCTGATCGAAAGTCTCGCAGGTGATGTCATTGGCTTCGTCCCCATGGGCATCCAGGCCAAGCTCACGCCCGAAGTCTTCCGCCGCCATAGGCCCGTGCCACGACACCGCCCCGGTGTGGGCCCACAGGCCCAGGCTCAGCGCCGTCATGTCGCTGTAGCCCACCCAGCGGGTTCCCTGCTCGACGCTGCGCTTGATCCGCTTCCACTGAATGCCGTCGAGCAAACGGGTCATGCCATAGCCCCCACGGCACGCCAAGGCCACCGAAGGGGCCTCATCGGCCACCCGGTGCAGGGTCGCCAGGCGGGCTTGGTCGTCACCGGCAAACCGTTGATGGCGCATCCGCACGCTCTCGTCTTCAACAACCGCGTAGCCCAGGGCTTGTAGACGGCGCCGGGCACGTTGGACGTGGGCACGGCGTGTTTCAACGCCGGAAGCGGCGAACAGGGTCAGGGTGTTGGAGGAGCTCATGAGTGGGGTGGGGCCGACCGCTGCCGCTGGCGCCGCTCTTGGAAAAAGGCCTGCAACAGGGCAGTTGAATCGGCGGCCAACACGCCGCCATGCACGACCGTTTGATGGTTGAGTTGGGCGTAACGGCTTAGGTCGATCACCGAGCCCGCCGCACCGGTCTTGGGGTCGTGGGCAGCAAATACGATTCGGGACAGGCGCGCATGCAGCATCGCCATGAGACACATGGCACAAGGCTCCAAGGTGACATAGAGCGTTGCGCCGGGGAAACGGTAGTTCTTCAGGGTCTGACCCGCCAGGCGCAGAGCCAGGACCTCGGCATGGGCAGTTGGGTCGTGACGTGAAATGGGCGCATTGTGCGCCTGCGCCAAAACGGCGCCCTCATGCACCAAGACGGCGCCAACGGGCACCTCACCGGAAGCCCAGGCCAACTGCGCCTGGCGCAAGGCCAGGCGCATGTATGACTCATCGTCGGGCTCGTTGCTCGTCACACTCCGTTAGAACTCATAGCGGCCAGCCAATCGAACCGACCGAGGCGTTTGGAAGCCTGTGGGGTTCAGGTAATTCAAGCTCTGCTGGAAGGGCGCGGTGATGCTGGTCTGGCGGCTGTAGTCGCGCACCTCATTCAGCTCGATGGGCTTTTGGCTGTTGAACACATTGAACACATCCATTTGCAAGGTCAACTTGTTGCCTTTGCCGACCCACTTGGGAATATAAGCCACCTGCAGGTCCAACTGATTGGTCCAGGCGGTACGACCGGCTGATCCCCGAGGTACCAAGGTCTGTGTCGTGGTGCTGGTGGCGCAGTAATAGGACGATGCGCTGGTGTACTGGCCAGACTCGGCGTAGTCGGCCACCGTCTTGGGCACAAAGCCGATACAGCTGTAGGGACGACCCGACGACAGAATTGCGTTCAGGCCCAGCCGCCATTCCTGGTTCACGGCATAGTTACCAAAGAGCTTGAAGACATGCCGACGATCGTTGGGCAAGTAGCCCTTGGATCCATGGGTGAAGGAGCCGAAATCAAAGTCCTGCGTGATGCCGGCGTCTTCCTGGTTCAGCTGTGATTGGACATAGCCCTCAGCCGTGCCATAACTGCGCGACAGGACATAGCTGAACTGTGCGCCCCACTTGCCGTCAAAGGGCTTGCCCAGCTGAAACTCCAAAGCTTGGTAGATCCGGGTGTAGCTTTCCAGCCCAAAGTACCGTGCAGGAATATTGGCCACGGTGTAGGTCCCGTTGTTCTGAAGATCCATGGCCAGGCTCACGTCCCGGCCGGGGTTCATCAAGATGCAGCCCGCCAAAGAGTTAGGGTCAAACTTCGTGTAGCCATTGTCTTTAGCCCAGTTGACCATGGGATAGTGGCCGCAGAAGTCATCCATTCCCGCGTTGATCTTGCGGTACGTGCCCTTCAAACCTCCGACCCAGCCGGGCGCAACGGCCTTTTGCAG
>RGEP01000080.1 GCA_009918225.1 Betaproteobacteria bacterium
CGCCACGCCTTTCGGGTGGCCTCCGGTTTGGACTCCATGGTCCTGGGAGAGCCGCAGATCTTGGGGCAGATGAAAGAGGCGGTTCGTGAAGCCGACGCCGCTGGCACCCTGGGCACCACGCTGCACCAACTGTTCCAACGCTCCTTTGCGGTGGCCAAAGAGGTGCGCAGTTCCACCGAAGTGGGCTCGCATTCGATCAGCATGGCCGCGGCCTCGGTTCGTCTGGCCGGCCAGCTCTTCGAAGACCTGCGCGAAGTGCGGGTGCTGCTGGTGGGCGCGGGCGAAATGATCGAACTCGTGGCCACGCACTTTGCCGCACGCGAACCCCGTGCCATGGCCGTGGCCAACCGCACCCTGGAGCGGGGCGAAAAGCTGGCTGCACGCTTCAACGCCCAAGCCCTGCGCTTGAGCGACCTGGCCACGCGGCTGCATGAATTCGATGTGGTGGTGTCCTGCACCGCCAGCAGCCTGCCCCTGATTGGTCTGGGGGCGGTGGAGCGGGCGCTCAAGGCCCGGCGCCACAAGCCGTTGTTCATGGTGGACCTGGCCGTGCCGCGCGACATTGAGCCCGAGGTGGCCCAACTCGACGACGTGTACCTCTACACCGTCGACGACCTCTCGGCCATCGTGCAAGTGGCCAGCGAAAAACGCCAAGCCGCTGTGGAACAGGCCGAGGTCATCATCGATGCAGGCGTGCAGAGCTTTGCACATTGGCTGGACCAGCGCGCTGCGGTACCCTTGATTCAGGCATTGAACCGCCGTGCTGAAGCCTGGCGTGAAGCCGAGCTGGCCCGGGCCCGCCGGCGCTTGGCCAAGGGCGAAGACCCCATGCTGGTGATGGAAGCCTTGAGCCAGGCCCTGGCGCAGAAGATGCTGCACGGGGCCTATGCCGAGCTGCACGCCAGCGATGGCGAGCAGCGTGAGGCCCTGGCGCAGACGCTGTCGCGCCTGTTCCTGCGCGGCAGCGACCCCAGCGCATGAAGGCCGCGCTGCGCGAGCAGTTCGAGCGCCTGGCCCTGCGGGGTGCTGAACTCGAGTCCGTCTTGTCCGACCCCACGGTGGCTTCGGACATGAAGCGCTACCGCAGCCTGCTCAAGGAGCAGGCCGAGGTGCAGGCGGTGCTCAACCGCTGGGCGCGCTTTCGGCAACGGGAGTCTGATTTGGCAGCAGCACAGGAGCTGCTCGCGGATGAGGGTGTGGTCGAGCCCGACATGGCGGCCATGGCGCGCGAAGAAGCGGAACACGCTCAGGCCGAGCTGTCGCAACTGTCCACTGAGCTGCAAGCAGCCCTCTTGCCCAAAGACCCCGACGATGAACGGCCCTGCTTCGTGGAAATCCGCGCGGGCACGGGCGGCGATGAGTCGGCCCTGTTCGCAGGCGACCTGCTGCGCATGTACCTGCGCGACAGCGAGCGCACCGGTTTTCGCACGGAGATCCTCAGCGCCAGCGAGAGCGACCTGGGCGGCTACAAGGAAGTGGTGCTGCGGGTCGAGGGTGATGGCGCCTATGGGCGGCTGAAGTTTGAAAGCGGGGGCCACCGGGTGCAGCGGGTGCCCGCCACCGAAAGCCAAGGCCGCATCCACACCAGTGCCTGCACCGTGGCGGTGATGGCCGAGCCGGATGAGGCTGAAGAGGTGCAACTCAATCCGGCTGACCTGCGCATCGACACCTTTCGGGCCAGTGGCGCGGGAGGGCAGCACATCAACAAGACCGATTCCGCGGTGCGCATCACCCACCTGCCCACGGGCCTCGTGGCCGAATGCCAAGACGACCGCTCTCAGCACCGCAACAAGGCGCGCGCCCTGCAGGTCTTGGCCGCGCGCTTGCGCGACCGCGAGCGCAGCGAGCGTGCCGCCCGCGAGGCGGCCACGCGCAAGAGCCTGGTGGGCAGCGGCGACCGCAGCGACCGCATCCGCACCTACAACTTTCCCCAGGGTCGGGTCACCGACCACCGCATCAACCTGACCCTGTACAAATTGGGCGCGGTGATGGACGGCGATTTGGGTGACCTGGTCTCGGCCCTGCACGCCGCGCAAGTGGCCGAGGAACTGCAGGCCCTGGAAACCGGCCGTGCCCTGGCCTGAAGGGCAGCCCACGGTGCAGGCCTGCCTGCAGCAGGCGCAGGCGCTGGGTGTGGCGCGCCTGGATGCGGCGCTGCTCTTGGGTGAGGCCTTGAAGCAAACCCGCGCCTGGCTGCTGGCACACGGTGAGTATGTGCTCACACCCGAACAAGTTTCGCTGTTTCGAGGATGGCTGCAGCAACGGGCCCAGGGCGTACCCCTGGCCTACTGTTTGGGCCGGCGCGAGTTTCATGGCCTGATGCTGAAGGTCACGCCCGATGTCTTGGACCCCCGACCCGACACCGAGACGCTGGTGGACTGGGCGCTGGAAGTCTGGCCCAAGGGCAGCTTGGGCAGCTTGGGCAGCTTGGACCAGCCGGACCCGTCGGCCCCCCTTGGCCGCCTGGACCGCAGCGACCGCAGCCACCGACTGGCCCCAGGGCCCGCATCAGCTTCGCAGCCGCCACGGGTGCTGGACCTTGGCACCGGCAGTGGCGCCATCGCCCTGGCGCTCAAGGCCGCGCATCCCCATGCCCAGGTGCACGCCTGCGACGCCAGCGTGGCCGCACTTTCCGTCGCACAGGCCAACGCCGACGCCTTGGGCTTGCCCCTGGCCCTGCACGCCGGGCACTGGTGGAGCGCGGTGAGCGGGCTGCAATTTGACCTGGCCGTGGCCAACCCGCCCTACATCCGAGAGGATGACCCGCACCTGGCCGGCTTGATCCACGAGCCGCGCACGGCCCTGGTGGCCGCCCAAGAGGGCCTGGCCGACCTGCGCGCCATCATCGAGGGCGCCCCTGCGCACTTGGTGCCGGGGGCTTGGCTGCTGCTGGAGCATGGCCACGACCAGGCAACAGCCGTGGCCCAGGCCCTGGCGGGCGCCGGATTTGCCGAGATTGGCCACCGCTGTGACCTGGCCGGCCACACCCGCTGTACGGGCGGGCGCCTTCCCGGATAATTGACCGCTGTCGTCATGTTCAACCGGACCCCAACACCATGAGCGAAATCCACCAACGCATCGACCAGATCGTCAAAGGCCACCGTGTGGTGCTGTTCATGAAAGGCAGCGCCCAGTTCCCCATGTGCGGCTTCTCGGGCCGCGCGGTGCAGCTGCTCAAGGCCTGCGGCGTACAAGACTTGGCCACGGTGAATGTGCTGGAAGATGAAGGCATCCGCCAAGGCATCAAGGAGTACGCCAATTGGCCCACGATTCCGCAGCTCTACATCAACGGTGAGTTTGTGGGCGGCTCGGACATCATGATGGAGATGTACGAAAGCGGCGAGCTGCAACAGGCCCTGGGACCGGCGAACTGACCCGCCGAAGCGGCATGGGCCGCTAACGCCGTTCTGCACTGCTGCCCTTCTACCCTGCTGCCCTTCTGCCCTGCCCCAGGCTGGCGTCCCCATATTCCTGCAAATGAACAGCCCCACCCCCCGCTTGATCGTGGGCATCACCGGCGCCAGCGGCGCAGCCTACGGCGTGGGCCTGCTCAAGCGGGCGCGCGAACTGGGGGTGCACACCCACTTGGTGGCCACCTCAGCGGGCATCCTCAACGTTCACCATGAACTGGGGATGGACCGCCAGGCCCTGGAAGCCCTGGCCACTGAAGCGCACAGCCCCGGCGATGTGGGGGCGAGCATCGCCAGCGGCTCCTACCCAGTGGACGCCATGGTGGTGGCCCCGTGCTCAATGAAGACCCTGGCAGCGGTGGCCCATGGGCTGAGCGACAACCTGCTCACCCGCGCCGCTGACGTTGCGCTCAAGGAGCGGCGGCGCCTGGTGCTGATGGTGCGCGAAACCCCGTTCAACCTGGCCCACCTGCGCAACATGACGGCGGTCACGGAAATGGGCGGCATCATCTTCCCTCCCCTTCCGGCCTTCTACCACCGCCCCACCACGGTTCAGCAGATCATCGATGACGGGGTTGAGCGGGTCTTGTCACTGCTGGGCATCGGCCGCGCGCAACCACAGGCCTGGACGGGCCTGTAGGCCCCTGCCCACCCAAGCGATCAGAACGACCAGCGCTGGCGCGCCGCCAGCACCGCCTGTGGGTAGGCCGATTGGCCCCGGCTGCCGTTGTAGCGCCCCAGGGCCATGAAGAGTTCCCCCTGCTCCACGTTCAGGTAGTGGCGCAGGATCACACAGCCAAAACGCAAGTTGGTTTGCAGGTGAAACAGAAGCGCGGGGTCGCCATCACCCAAGACGCGCACCCAAAAGGGCATGACCTGCATGTAACCGCGCGCGCCCGCGGCGCTCACCGCGTACTTGCGAAAGTCGCTTTCCACCTCAATGAGGCCCAGCACCAGCGCGGGCTCGAGCCCCGCCCGTGTGGCCTCGTACCACAGGGTATGCAGAAACTCGTCTCGGGTTTGGGCCTCGGGCAGGCGGGACTGCAAGCGAGCGCCGCAGGCCGCGCGCCAGCGCAGATGCGCCATGCGGGCGCTGCTGTCGGCGAAATCCACAGGGCCTGGCGGCGCCCGTTCGGCCACCGCGGCGCTCAAGGCGGTGCGCACCGAATCGCTGAGCGCCTCTTCGCGCTGCGCCCCCGCCTGCACCGGCCGGGGCACGGCCGCCACGGTCAAACCGCTGGCCAAGCCCAGAAACCGAATCAGCGTCTGGCGCCTGCTCGGGTGCGGGGTGCTGATGGGCCCGGAGTCAGGGCTGAACCGAACGAGCCGTGTTCGCCAAAAAAATGACTCCGACCCCATTTTTCAGCGGCGGCGCAGCACCTCGGCGAGGATGTCGGCAGCGGGCGCGGATTGGGCAGCGCTGTCGCGGCGGCCTTGAATTTCCACCGTGCCGGCCTTGAGGCCCCGGTCGGAAAACACGACGCGCAGGGGCACGCCGATGAGTTCCCAGTCGGCGAACATCGCTCCCGGTCGCTCGCCGCGGTCGTCGATCAAAGCGTCCACGCCCTTTGCGATCAGCTGCTCGTAGAGGTCCTCGGCGGCAGCCTTCACCTCGGGGCTGCGGTCCATGCCGATGGGGCAGATGACCACTTCAAAGGGGGCGATGGAGGCGGGCCAAATGATGCCGCGCTCGTCGTGACCCTGCTCGATGGCCGCGCCCAGGATGCGGGTCACACCGATGCCGTAGCAGCCCATCTCGAAGGGCTGGGGCTTGCCGGTCTCGTCCAGAAAGGTCGCGTTCATGGCCTTGCTGTACTTGGTGCCCAGGTAGAACACGTGGCCCACCTCGATGCCCCGCTGAATGGCCAGGACACCCTGGCCATCGGGAGAGGGGTCACCCGCCACCACGTTGCGGATATCGGCCACCACGTCGGGCTCAGGCAGGTCGCGGCCCCAGTTCACACCGGTGTAGTGGAAGTCGAGCTCGTTGGCCCCGCAAACGAAATCCGCCATCTGCGCGACGGTCCGATCGGCGATCACCTTCACCGGCTTCTTCAGCTTCAAGGGGCCCAGGTAGCCCGGCTTGCAACCGAAGTGGTCTTCAATCTCGGCGATGGTGGCGAATCGGAAACCGCCCTTGAGCCCTTCCACCTTGCCCGCCTTGACTTCATTGAGGTCGTGATCGCCGCGGACCAGCAGCAGCCATACGGTGCTCTTCTTGACCGCGCCGTCCTCACCCAGCTCATCGGTGGCCAGTACCAAGCTCTTGACGGTCTGCTGCAAGGGCAGGCCCAGCAGCTGCGCCACATCCGCGCAGGTGCTCTTGCCCGGCGTCGGGGTCTTGGCCAGCGCCTGCGCGGCCGCCGCACGGGCGCTGAGCAGGGCCACGGCTTCAGCCAATTCGATATTGGCCGCGAAGTCACTGGTCGGGCAGTAGACGATGGCGTCTTCACCGGTGTCGGCGATGACCTGGAATTCGTGGGAAAGGTCGCCGCCGATGGCGCCGGTGTCGGCCGCCACCGCGCGGTACTGCAGGCCAAAGCGGTCAAAGATGCGCTTGTAGGCTGCGAACATGGTGTCGTAGCTGCGCGCAGCGGATGCCGCGTCACGGTCGAAGGAGTACGCATCCTTCATGGTGAACTCGCGCCCGCGCATGATGCCAAAGCGAGGCCGGCGCTCGTCTCGAAACTTCGTTTGAATCTGGTAGAGGTTCTTGGGCAGCGCCTTGTAGCTGCGGAACTCCTGGCGCGCGATATCGGTGACCACCTCTTCGCTGGTGGGCTGTATGACGAAGGACCGCTCGTGCCGATCTTGAATGCGCAGCAACTCGGGCCCCATCTTGTCGAAGCGCCCCGTTTCTTGCCAGAGCTCGGCCGGTTGCACCACCGGCATGGTGAGCTCGATCGCACCGGCCCGGTTCATCTCCTCGCGGATGATGGCCTCCACCTTGCGGATCACCCGCAGGCCCATGGGCATGTAGTTGTAGATGCCCGCGCCCAGGCGCTTGATCATGCCCGCTCGCATCATCAGCTTGTGGCTGATCACTTCGGCATCGGCGGGGGCTTCCTTGAGGGTGCTGATGAGAAACTGGCTGGCTTTCATGTGCGGAGGTGGGCCCAAGGGTTAGCGAGCATGGGCAGCACGCACAGGGCCGATGCAATAATCAATCCAACTTAAAAAATTGGAGTTTGATTATGCTCGACCGTGAGGGTTTCAGACCCAACGTCGGCATCATCCTGCTCAACAGCCGCAACCAGGTTTTCTGGGGCAAACGGCTGAAGACCCATTCTTGGCAGTTCCCTCAAGGCGGCATCAAGCACGGGGAATCGCCCGAGCAGGCGATGTTTCGCGAATTGCACGAAGAGGTGGGCCTGCGGCCTGACCATGTGCAGATCATTGCGCGCACCCGCGACTGGTTGCGCTATGAAGTCCCTGAGCACTACATCCGGCGCGAGTCCCGGGGCCACTACCGCGGCCAGAAGCAGATCTGGTTTCTGTTGAAGCTGCTCGGGCGCGACAGCGACATGAACCTGCGCGCCACCGATCATCCCGAGTTCGATGCTTGGCGCTGGAACGATTACTGGGTTCCGCTGGACGTGGTGATCGAGTTCAAGCGTGGCGTGTACGAGATGGCGCTGACAGAACTGGCGCGCTTTCTGCCTCGCACGCATGCCAACAACCGCTACCTGCGCGGCGGCCTGCGGGGGCCGGTCACAGGGCCGGCAGCTGAGCAGCACGAATCCCCGCCTCAAGCCCCAGTGGGTGACGCGGGGTGACGCGGCGCTCACACCAGGATCAGATTCGTCCGGTGTATGAGCTCGGGCTCGTAGACGTAGCCGAGCACGGATTCAATCTGCGATGAGGCCTTGCGCGCAATAAGGCGCGCTTCTGCGCTGGAGTAGTTGGACAGGCCTCGGGCCACAACGGAGCCGTCTGATCGCCGCACGGCGATCACGTCGCCGCGGTGGAACTCCCCTTCCACCTCCACCACGCCGATGGGCAGCAGGCTCTTGCCTTCAGCCGTCAATTTCGCCACTGCGCCCTCGTCCACGCTGACGGCACCACGCAGCTGCAGGTGGTCGGCCATCCACTGCTTGCGGGCGGCCATCTTGGGCGTGGTGGCCACCAGCGCGGTGCCGATGGCTTCACCCTGGGCCAAGCGCAGCAGCACATCGGGTTCACGGCCCCAGGCGATCACGGTGGAAGCGCCGCTGCCCGCAGCCCGCTTGGCCGCCAAGACCTTGGTGATCATGCCGCCCTTGCCCAGGGCCGATCCGCTGCCGCCCGCCATTTGCTCCAAAGCCGCATCACCGGCAGCGGCCACATCGACAAAACGCGCCGTGGTGTCCTTGCGCGGGTCTGCGCTGTACAGGCCCTTTTGGTCGGTGAGGATGACCAGGGCGTCAGCCTCCACGAGGTTGGC
>RGEP01000009.1 GCA_009918225.1 Betaproteobacteria bacterium
TGGAGGTTTTTGGCCCTGATGTGGGTGCACATGCCCGCAGCGCCTTCGGCGTGGCCCAACTGCCCCTGGGAGCCTGCGTCGAAATTGAAATGATCGTTGAGGTTGCGGCCCCTTGACCAGCCCCGACCTCAAGCGCCAGGTCGAGCCGCTGTTTGCTCTGGTCCTTGCGCTGGCTGCCGTCGGTGCGGCCTTGGTGTCCCAACACCGCTTCGACATGCAGCCCTGCCCTTGGTGTGTGCTGCAGCGCTTGATCTTCGTCCTGGGTGCTGGTGTGGCTGGATTCGAGCTGCTGATGCTGGCTGTGGCCCGTAAGGGGACTCGGACGGCCTCTTGGCTGCTTGGCAGCTGCCAGTGGGCAGCCGGACTGCGGTTGCTCGTGGCCTTGACCGGCCTGGCGGCGGCTCTTTGGCAACACTTCGTGGCGGCTGCACAGGCCACCTGCCAGCTCACCTGGGCCGACAGGGTGCTGGCATACACCCACCTGGATGCCCTATGGCCTGACGTGTTCCAGCCCAGGGCCAGCTGCCTGGAGGCCAAGGCCTGGATCTTGGGCGTGCCTTATGAGTTCTGGAGCGCGGCGCTGTTCGCCCTCTTGGCCCTGGCGGCTGCCCATTCGCTCAAGCCTAAAGCTGCATGGAAGGCCTGAGGGCCATCTCAGCTCGCCACCGCAAGACATGGGGATGCTCGGGCCCGGGCTTGACCTTGACGATGCGGGCGAAGTCCACGGCCACCACGGCCACGATGTCGGCGATGCTGAAGCGATCGGCCGCCAGGAAGGTGCGCCCAGCCAGTCGCTCATTGAGCACCTGCACAAAGCGTTGGGTCCGCTGCACACCGCGTTGGGCCAAAGCCGGAATCTGCTCATAGTCATCCGGGCCAGATAGCGCACGGCCGGCCATGGCCGCTGAGCCATTGCGAAACCCTTCGGCGATGGCCAACAAGCCTTCAAACTCCACGCGCCAGTGCCAGCTCGCAATCTCCGCTTTCTCCGCCGGCGTGCAGCCCCAAAGCGGCGGCTCAGGCGCGTAGGCTTCTGCCCAGGCTTCAATGGCCGCGTTGTCAGACAGCACCATGCCATCGTCCAGCCGCAAGGCCGGTACGGTGCACCGCGGGTTGATCGCGCGAAACGCCGGCCCGAGTTGCTCTCGCGCAGCCAGGTTCACCTGCACCGTTTCGTGCGGGATGCCCTTTTCCGCCAGCACGATGCGCGCACGCCGAGGGCTGGGGGCGGTAGAGCAGTCATACAAGGTGATCAAGATCTTCTCCGTTGGGTGACGCTCGAACGTCCAGGGTTCAGGCCAAGGGCATGACCCGCATCGGCCGAGGGAAGCCCTCCACCTTGCGGCCCTTGCGCGCACGTTTGCCCGCATGCAGGGCCAAGGCGGCGCCTTGGAGTTTTTCTTCCTTGTCCTTGCCGCCACGGCCTTGGCCGCTGACCATCACCGCCCCGGCAAACGTACACACCGAAACCAAGGGCGACTTGGCGTCCACATCCAGGAGCGTCAGGCCACGCCCGCCGCCAGGCTGCAACTTGAGCTCATCGCGCGCAAACACCAGCAAACGCCCATCCAGTGCCAGGGCCGCCACCGCGTCGTGGGAGGGCTGCACCAGCGCCGGCGGCAAGACCTGTTCGCCTGCTTCAATCGACATGAAGGACTTGCCCCCGCGCTGGCGGCTGTGCAAGTCAGACAGGCGGGCCAACAGGCCAAAGCCCCCCGTTCCTGCCAGCAGCAGCACCGAGTCTCCAGGGCCGGCCACATAGTGCGCCGGCTGCGTGCCGCTTTCCAGCTCAATGAAGGTTGTGATGGGTGCGCCGTCCCCACGCCCACCCGGAAGTGCCGACACCGCCACCGAATAAGCCCGGCCGTTGCTGCCCAAGACCACCAGCGCGTCCACGCTGCGGCAAGCAAAGGTGCCATACAGGGCGTCGCCGGACTTGAACTGCAGCGCGGCGGCTTCAACCTCGTGGCCCTTGAGCGACCGAACCCACCCCTTGAGGCTCACCACCACCGTCACGGGTTCATCAACCACCTTCACTTCGGCCACCGCCCGCTTGTCCGCTTGTATCAGGGTGCGGCGATCGTCGCCATAGGCCTTGGCATCGGCCTCGATCTCCTTGACCACCGTGCGCTTGAGGGCCGCCGGGGTGGCCAGGATGTCCTCCAGCTTCTTCTGCTCCTCGCGCAGCTCCTTGAGCTCCTGCTCGATCTTGATGGCCTCCAGGCGCGCCAACTGCCGCAGTCGGATCTCCAGGATGTCCTCGGCCTGCCGATCGCTCAGCTTGAACCGCTCCATCAGCGCCGCCTTGGGCTCGTCGCTGTTGCGAATGATGCGGATCACCTCATCGATGTTCAGCAACACCAGCTGCCGGCCTTCCAGCACGTGGATGCGGTCCAGCACCTTTGAAAGGCGGTGACGCGTGCGCCGCTCCACCGTCTGCAGGCGAAAGCCAATCCACTCCAGCAGCATCTGGCGCAGGCTCTTTTGCGTGGGGCGGCCGTCCGACCCCACCATCGTGAGGTTGATGGGCGCACTCGTTTCCAGGCTGGTGTGGGCCAGCAAGGTGGACACCAGCTCAGCCTGCTCGATCGTGCGGCTCTTGGGTTCAAACACCAGGCGAACCGGCGCGTCCTTGCTCGACTCATCGCGCACCCCATCGAGCACCGCCAAGATGGTGGTCTTGAGCTGGGTCTGCTCGCTGCTCAGGGCCTTTTTGCCCGTCTTCACCTTGGGGTTGGTGAGCTCCTCGATCTCCTCCAACACCTTCTGGGAACTGGTGCCCGGCGGCAAGGCCGTCACCACCAGCTGCCACTGTCCGCGCGCCAGGTCTTCGATCTTCCAGCGGCATCGAACCTTGAGCGAGCCCCGGCCACCGGCGTAGGCCGCTCGGATGTCTTCGGGCGAGCTGATGATCTGACCCCCGCCGGGATAGTCCGGGCCGGGCAACAGCTCGAACAGTTCGGCATCGGCCAACTTCTCGTTTTTCAGCAGCGCCACGGTGGCAGCCGCCACCTCGCGCAGGTTGTGGCTGGGCACTTCGGTGGCCAAGCCCACCGCAATGCCGCTGGCCCCGTTGAGCAAGACAAAGGGCAGACGTGCAGGCAACAGGCGCGGCTCTTCGGTGGAGCCATCGTAGTTGGGGACGAAGTCCACCGTGCCCTCGTCGATTTCTTCCATCAACAGCCGGGTGATGGGCGACAGCCTCGCCTCGGTGTAGCGCATGGCTGCGGCGCCATCACCATCGCGGCTGCCGAAATTACCCTGGCCGTCGATCAGCGGGTAGCGCTGCGAGAAGTTCTGGGCCATGCGCACCAGGGCGTCGTAGGCGGCTTGATCGCCGTGCGGGTGGAAGCGGCCGAGCACATCGCCTACCACGCGGGCACTCTTGACTGGCTTGGCGCCATTGGCTCCAGAAAATCCCAAGCCCATCCGGGCCATGGAGTACAGGATGCGCCGCTGCACCGGCTTTTGACCATCGCACACATCGGGCAGCGCACGGCCCTTCACCACGCTTAACGCATATTCAAGGTATGCACGCTGCGCATAGGCCGCCAGGCCATCGTCTTCATCCGGCAGTTGCGCGGGGCTGAGTTCTAGTTGTTCGGACATTCAGGTCTTTCAAGGGCCGTTGACGAGGCGTGGGGCTGCGATCTCAGATGTCCACTTCCACCGCATCGCCATGCAGCTCCATGAGTTCGCGCCGCGCGGCGGCTTCACCCTTGCCCATCAATTGATTGAAACGGTTCTCAGTGGCAGCGAAGTCCAACGCGCCCAAGCTCACGGTCAAGAGGCGCCGGGTTTCGGGGTTCAGCGTGGTTTCCCACAGCTGCTCAGCGCTCATCTCGCCCAGGCCCTTGAAGCGGCTGATGCTCCAGGACCCTTCGCGCGCGCCCTCTTTGCGCAGCTTGTCCAGGATGGCGGTGAGCTCGCCTTCGTCCAGCGCGTAGAGCTTGGCCGCGGGCTTCTTGCCGCGGGCTGGCGCATCGACGCGAAACAGCGGTGGGCGGGCCACATGGATGACCCCAGCATCGACCAGTTTCGGGAAGTGACGGAAAAACAGGGTGAGCAGCAGCACCTGTATGTGGGACCCGTCCACGTCAGCGTCGCTCAGGATGCACACCTTGCCGTAGCGCAAGCCGCTGAGGTCCGGGCTGTCGTTCACCCCGTGCGGGTCCACCCCCATGGCCACGGCGATGTCGTGAATCTCGTTGTTTTTGAACAAGAGGTCGCGCTCGACCTCCCAAGCGTTGAGCACCTTGCCGCGCAGCGGCAGGATGGCTTGGGTTTCTTTGTCGCGGCCCATCTTGGCGCTGCCGCCGGCCGAATCCCCCTCCACCAGAAAGAGCTCGTTCATCGACAGGTCGCGGCTCTCGCAATCGGTGAGCTTGCCCGGCAGCACCGCCACGCCCGAGCCTTTCTTCTTCTCCACCTTTTGAGACGCACGTTGGCGGGTCTGTGCCGCCTTGATCACGAGCTCGGCCAACTTGCGGCCATGCTCCACGTGCTGGTTCAACCACAGCTCCAGCGCCGGTTTGGTGTAGGCCGACACCAGCCGCAGGGCGTCGCGTGAATTCAGACGCTCCTTGGTCTGGCCCTGAAACTGCGGGTCCAAGACCTTGGCGGAGAGCACAAAGCTGGCCCGTGAGAACACATCCTCCGGCATCAGCTTGACGCCTTTGGGCAACAAGGCATGCAGGTCGATGAACCCCTTGATGGCACCGAACAGTCCGTCCTTCAGTCCCGATTCATGGGTGCCACCGGCCACCGTCGGAATCAGGTTCACATAGCTTTCGCGCAGCAAGGCGCCCTCTTCGGTAAAGGCCACGCACCAGGCAGCCCCTTCACCCTCGGCGAAGTTCTCCGTCTCCGCGGCCTCGGCGTAGCGTTCCCCTTCGAACAAGGGGATCAAGGGCTCGGCTGGCAGGCTTTGCAGCAGGTAGTCCCGAAGTCCACCCTTGTAGAGCCACGTCTGGGTATCGCCGCTCTTTTCGTGGTGCAGGGTGACGGTCACACCGGGCATCAACACGGCCTTGCTGCGCAGCAAATGAACCAGCTCTGAACGGGGCAACTCGGCCGCCTCGAAGTACTTCGCATCCGGCCACACCCGCACCGAGGTGCCACTGCGGCGCGCGGCACCAGCGGCCTGGGCGGCCAATCCCGTGGCCGGGGCGGCAGCCGCGGTCACCTTCAAGGGCTCGATCACATCACCGCCGGAAAAGGCCAGGGCCGCACATTGGCCATCCCGCCACACCTGAACCTGCAGCCGCTTGGCCAGGGCATTGGTGACGCTCACCCCCACGCCGTGCAAGCCGCCCGAAAAGCTGTATGCACCGCCCGAGCCTTTGTCGAACTTGCCGCCCGCATGCAAACGGGTGAAGACGATCTCCACCACCGGCACCCCTTCCTCCGGGTGCAGGCCGAAGGGAATGCCCCGGCCGTCATCGTCCACGCTGATGGAGCCGTCGCTGTGCAGGGTCACCCCGATGCGCCGGCCGTGGCCGGCCAGGGCTTCGTCCGCGGCGTTGTCGATCACCTCCTGCACGATGTGCAGCGGGTTGTCGGTTCGGGTGTACATGCCGGGCCGTTGCTTGACTGGCTCCAGGCCCTTGAGCACCTTGATGGAGGATTCGCTGTAAGCGCTGGCCGCTGCCGAACGTGCGGCGCCTGACTTCTTCTGAGGGAGGGATGACATGGGCAAGATTCTAGGCAGGGGTCACCTGAGCAGGCACCGGCCGAATTCGCGACAATGCTGCGATGACCCAGCTGACCGCACCGGCCGCCCCCCAGCTCAGCCTTCGTCAGGTGCTGATCTGCAGCGCCTTGATCCTGACCCTGTCCATGGGCATCCGACACGGCTTTGGGCTGTGGCTGCAGCCCATCACAGTCGAACGCGGCTGGTCGCGCGAGACCTTTGCCTTCGCATTGGCCATACAGAACATCGCCTGGGGCCTGGCGGCTCCGATCGCCGGGATGATTGCAGACCGCTACGGCGCCTACCGCGTGTTGGTCGTGGGAGGCCTGCTGTACAGCGTGGGCTTGGTGCTGATGGCCCTGTCGACATCGGGAATGGCCTTCACCGGCAGCGCGGGGCTCTTGATCGGCATGGCGCAAGCGGGCACCACCTATGCGGTGGTGTACGGTGTGATCGGCCGCAACGTGGCCCCGGAGCGGCGCAGCTGGGCCATGGGTGTGGCGGCCGCCGCGGGTTCCTTCGGCCAGTTCATGATGGTGCCTGTGGAAAGCGGCCTGATCGGCTCAATCGGCTGGCAAATGGCGCTGTTCGCCCTGGGTGCAGCGGCCTTGGCCATCATTCCGCTGTCGCTGGGCCTGCGTGAGCCCGCCAGCGCCACGGCCCCTCAAGCTGGCCAGCAAAGCATTGGCGCGGCGCTCAAAGAGGCCTTTGGCTACGGCAGTTTCAATTGGTTGATGGCGGGCTACTTTGTCTGCGGCTTTCAGGTGGTGTTCATTGGTGTGCACCTGCCCAGCTACCTCAAAGACCAAGGCCTGAGCCCCGAGGTGGCCGCCACCGCCCTGGCCTTGATCGGCCTGTTCAATGTGTTTGGCACTTATGGGTCCGGCGTGCTGGGCCAGAAGCTGCCACGCAAGTGGATCCTGTCGAGCATTTATGGCCTGCGCTCCGTGGCCATCGTGCTCTTCCTGTGGGCGCCGCTGACACCCACCAGCGTGTACCTCTTCTCTTCGGTCATGGGCCTGCTGTGGCTGTCAACGGTTCCCCCCACCAACGCGGTGATCGCGCAGATCTTCGGGGTGCGCTACCTGTCCATGTTGGGCGGCTTTGTGTTCCTGTCTCACCAGGTGGGCTCTTTCCTGGGGGTGTGGATGGGCGGCCTGCTCTACGACGCCACCGGCAGCTATGACGTGGTGTGGTGGATCGCCGTGGCCTTGGGGGTGTTTGCGGCTCTGGCCAATATGCCGGTGCGCGATGCGCCCATCGCGCGGCCCAACCCACAGGCGCAAACGGCTTGAGCATGACCGTGCGCATCCTGTGGGGGCTCTTGGCCTGCTCGGCATGCGCTGGGGTGTTCCTGGCCTGGCTGAACCCCCACCTGGCCCTTGAGGTGGCCACCCTGGTCCGCAGCTGTTTTTGAGCACTTGCAGCATGCACGGCACCGGTGAAGCCTCAGACTGGATACAGCGATTTGGGCCTTTGGTTCCACGCGGCGCGCGGGTCTTGGATGTGGCCTGTGGCGCAGGCCGCCACACCCGCTGGTTTTCGGCGCGGGGCGCCCAGGTCACCGCACTGGACCGCGATGCCACGGCCCTTGAGGGCCTGGATGCCCTGGCGCGGGTGGTCTGCGCCGACATCGAAAACGGACCCTGGCCCCTGGCCGGCGAAACCTTCGACGCCATCGTCATCACCAACTATCTCTGGCGCCCCTTGTGGCCGGTGTGGCTGGGCAGCTTGAAGGCAAACGGTCTGCTCTTGGTGGAAACCTTCGCCCTGGGCCATGCCAAGCTCGGGCGCCCGCGCAACCCAGACTTCCTGCTGCGGCCGGGGGAGTTGATCGAGGTGGCCCAAAGCGCCAGCGGGACGCATGGGCACGGACTGCAGGTCCTGGCCTACGAGGACGGGCTGTTGGAGGGCACTGCTGGCCATAGTCTGGGTGCCATCAGGGGTGCCGAGCCCGGTGGTGGCGGCACGGCCAGGCGCCGGGTGCAGCGCATCGCGGCCATCAAGCCGGCGGTGCCCGACTTGGAAACCCGCGGAGATTGGCCCCTGAACCCTGGATAATCCGGGCTCGCCCACCGGGCAAGCCCCGTCCACCTACCCGAGCTTCCAACCATGAAACCGATCACCGGCAGCATCGTCGCCCTGGTCACCCCCCTGCACGACGATGGGGCTGTCGACTACGACGGCCTGCGCCAGCTCATCGATTGGCACATCGCCGAAGGCACCAACTGCATTGGCGTGGTGGGCACCACCGGCGAATCACCGACGGTGACCGTCGAGGAACACTGCGAAATCATTCGCGTGGCCGTGGAGCAGTGTGCCGGTCGAGTGCCGGTGATGGCCGGGGCCGGCGCCAACTCCACCCATGAGGCCATCGAGCTTTCTCGCTTTGCCAAGAAGGTGGGAGCCGATTGCACGCTGCAGGTGGTGCCCTACTACAACAAGCCCACTCAGGAAGGCATCTACCGCCACTTCAAGGCCATCGCTGAAGCCGTGGACATTCCCATGGTGCTCTACAACGTGCCGGGACGAACCGTGGCCGACATGAGCGTCGAGACCACCCTGCGCTTGGCACAAGTGCCGGGCGTCATCGGCGTGAAAGAAGCCACGGGGAACCTGGAGCGCGCCGCCTGGCTGATCCGCGAGGCGCCAGCCCACTTCCGCATCTACTCCGGTGACGACCCCACTGCGATCGCCCTGATGCTGTTGGGCGGCCATGGAAACGTGAGCGTGACGGCCAATGTGGCCCCGCGCGCCATGAGCGAGCTGTGCGCGGCGGCCATCGCCGGTGATGTCGCCCGTGCGCGGGACATCCACCTGCGCCTGCTGCCCCTGCACAAGCACCTGTTTATCGAAGCCAACCCCATCCCCGTGAAGTGGGCGCTGCACCGCATGGGCCGTTGCGGCGGTGCGATTCGCCTTCCCCTGGTCAACCTGAGTGCTGAAGCCCAGCCCACGGTGGAGCGGGCGCTGCGCGAATGCGGGCTCATTCCATGACCAACTTGGCCCCAGTGCCTTCGGCTACGTTCGGCCCTTTTCACCACCTCGATTTGTCTGCACCGCACATGACCGTTCACCTCGCACCTGTCTCTTGCACCGAAGCTGCGGTGCGTTCATCTGTCGCACGTCCGGTGCGCTGCTGCGTGGCGGTGGCGGTCGCCCTGTCCCTGGGCGGATGCTCCACGGTCGGAGGCTGGTTCGGCAGCAGCACCGGTGAGGCAGCGGGCTCGCCCGTGAACTACCGCTCCAAGGCGGTCAAGACGCCTCCCCTGGAAGTGCCCCCTGACCTCACCCAGCTCGCCCGCGAGGGCCGCTTCGCTGTTCAATCAGGCCAACCGGTCAGTGCCAGTACCTTCGGCCAACCGGGCGCGGCCGTGACTGCGGCAGCGGCGGCACCGGCGGTCACGCCCGCACAAGTGGGTTCGGTGCGCTTGGAGCGCGACGGTCAGAACCGCCGCTTGGTGACCAACCTGGCCCCTGAGGTGGTGTACGAGCGCGTGGTGGCTTTTTGGAAGGAGTCGGGTTTCAACCTGGAGATCGAACGCCCAGAAGCAGGGGTCGTGGAAACCGGATGGGCCGAAAACCGCGCGAAGCTGCCGCAAGATTTCGTGCGCAGTGTGCTCGGTCGCTTTGCCGACGGCATTTTCTCCACCGGCGAGCGCGACCGCTTTCGCACCCGCATCGAACGCCTGAGTGGCGGGGCCGGGACCGAATTGACCGTTTCGCATCGCGGCCTGGCCGAAGCGCCGGTGGGCAACAACAAGGACCAGATCGCCTGGCAGGCCCGTCCCAGTGACCCCACCCTGGAAGCCGAAATGCTGTACCGGCTGATGGCGCGGCTGGGTGCGCCGGAGGCCGCGGTGGCGCAAGCCCGCGCGGGAGACCGCAATGCCGCCTCGCCGGTGGCCCGAAGCAATCAGCCAGCCCGCGCACGCCTCTTGCCCGACGGTCGGCTGCAGATTGACGAAGGCTTTGAACGCGCCTGGCGCACGGTGGGCGCCGGTCTGGACCGCGGGGGCTTCACGGTGGAAGACCGTGACCGCGCTGGCGGCATCTACTTCGTGCGCTACATCGACCGCAAGGCGGCCGGCAAAGGCTGGCTGGACCGGGTGGTCGACGTGTTCCGCAGCGAGGACAGCAAGACCCGCTTGGCCCGCTACCGCATCGTCGTCAAGGGCGACTCCAACAACCAGTCGAGCTTGACGGTGCT
This sequence comes from Betaproteobacteria bacterium, assembly GCA_009918225.1. Lineage (GTDB taxonomy): Bacteria > Pseudomonadota > Gammaproteobacteria > Burkholderiales > Burkholderiaceae_C > RFTU01. The sequence goes on from RGEP01000009.1 coordinate 9,903, forward strand.
CAATGCCAGTGGGCAGCCGGAAACCTCCGACACGGTGAAGGCCATTCGCGAGACCCTGTTGAAGGAACTGCAGTAAAGCGGCCTCGCTGGGGGTGCCTGCCCCCTAAGAGCGCGCAATAAAAAAGCCGCCCGAGGGCGGCTTTTTTGTTCCGTGGAACAGCTTACTTGCTGGCCGGAGCAGATGCCTCAGCGGCGGCAGCCGGGGCCGATGCAGCGGGCGCCTCAGCAGCGGGAGCCGCGGCAGGAGCGGGAGCAGCGGCGGGAGCGGGAGCCGGAGCGGCTTCCTTCTTGCCGCAGGCGGCCAGAGCGGAAACGGCGATCAGGGATGCCAGCAGGATGGAGTGCTTCATGTGTGTCCTCGAAACGATGAAACTGACGGAAATACAGGGTCGTACAACCCCAGAGAGTCACGGTCAGCCCCCGAGAACCTGGACGGGATGTCCGCCACCCACCTCGGCGCGATGCACCCAAATGGGACAGCCGGTCGGAAACCGAACCGCGGCTAGTGTAACCGATATCAGGGTCTACACCAATCCCCATGCAACCATCCGGCCGCCAACCACTCCAAGGCCGCCGAACGGGCCTGTTCACTGAGCCGTTCCAGGGCGCGTCCTTCCAGCCTGCGCTCATCGGCCAAACGGCGCAGCAAGCGGCCATCAAGCCCGGCCACCTCAAAGGCCTCGCCGTTGATGAACAGATGTCGCTCATCGTGCACCATGCGGGTGCGGCGGTCGAGCACCACCCCCTGCCCCTGCTCCAGGCGCTGTGCAGACGGCACAAACCAAACCTGCGCCTTGGGCTCGGTCAACCACCGGCCCAGGGCACGCGCCACAGCCTGTTCATCGTCCATGACGCGTTTGAGCGATCGATGGGCAAAGGCCTTCAAACCCAGCGGCACCGCACCGCTGTGCAGCGTCGGGGCCAGGCCCGGGTCGGCGTAGCGCTTGGCCCAAACACCGCCCTCTGGCAGGCCATCCTCGGACAACTCTTCAGCCAACTGCTGCAAGAGCGCAGCGGCCAATTCAGCCGATGTCGGTGATCGAAAGCCCACTGAAGCCGTCATGCAATCCCCACCTACGGCCACCCCTTCGTGTGCCCACCCCGGGGGCAAATACAGCAGGTCGCCCGGCTCCAACACCCATTCCTGTTGCGACTTGAACGTCGACAAGATCCGCAGGGGCAGGCCCGGGACGAAGTGGGCATCGCCAGGCTCGGCGATCCGCCAGCGCCGTCTGCCCTGCACCTGCAGCAGAAACACATCGTAGGCATCCACATGGGGCCCCACGCCGCCGCCGTCGCTCGCGTAGGACAGCATCAAGTCGTCCAAGCGTGCCTGCGGGATGAAGTCGAAGGCCCTCAAGAGCCGGTGAGCCGAATCCAGGTGCAGGTCCAATCCCTGGACCAAGAGCGTCCAATCAGGCTGGGTCAGCGGCGGCAGGCTGCGCCGGCTCAAGGGCCCGTGCCGCAGCCTCCACTGCCCGCCACGCAGCTCGACGCAGCGCGACTCCACATCGTCCTGCGCGCACAGGGCGAACAGCTCAGCCCTGCTGGCCGGCGGCTGCACCTGGGGCCAGGCCTGCCGAACCATCAGTGGGCGGCGCTGCCAGTGCCGCCGCATGAACTGCGCAGGGCTTAGCCCACCCAGGAGCGAGCGCGCCTGTTGCAAAGGGTCATCCGGAAAACGCGGTGATGAACGGGCCACGGTGCGCGATCTCAATCGAAGGCCCTCCACTGTGCCATGATTCCCACCATGGACATTTCGACACCCTGCGTGGTCACCCTCACCTGGACCTTATCGGACGCCCAAGGAAAACCCATCGATGAGCTGGCCGAGCCGCTGGAGTTTCTGGTGGGTGGTCAAGACCTGTTGCCCAAGGTCGAAGAGGCCCTGATCGGCCAATCTGTGGGTTTCGAGACCCAGGTGCATCTTGAGCCCGAACACGCCTTTGGCGATTACGACTCTCAACTGGTGTGTTTTGAGGCCCGCACGCTGTTCCCGGACGATGTTGGCCCCGGCATGCAATTCGAGGGCCTGCCCCCGGGTGCAGCCACACCGAACATGCCGGCCGAAGCGGTCTACACGGTCACCGAGGTGTATCCGCAGCACGTGGTCTTGGATGGCAACCACCCCTTGGCCGGTATGGCCCTGCGCTTGGCCCTGACCGTGCGCGATGTACGCCCCGCCACCGAAGAGGAAGTACAAGCCGGCAGCGTGGGTGGCCCGGTCTTCCGCGTGGCCGGTGCGGGCGACGAACAGGATGAAGACGCTGGCGACCGAACGCTGCACTGAATGGGCTGAGGCGCTTCGGTTGCCCAACGGCGGAGCCAGGACGGCAGGCTCAAGCCCGACGTGCACAGGCCTTCAGTCAGCGCTCAGGCCTGCCCGGTAGAGCCGAAACCGCCGGCACCGCGGTCGCTGGCCTCAAAGCTCTCCACCAGGTCAAACCGAGCCTGCACCACGGGGACAATCACCAGCTGGGCCAGACGCTCCAAGGGCTCCAAGGTGAAGGGCTGGGTGCCGCGGTTCCAACAGCTCACCATGAGCGGCCCCTGGTAGTCGCTGTCGATCAAGCCCACCAGATTGCCCAGCACGATGCCGTGTTTGTGCCCCAATCCCGAGCGCGGCAGGATGATGGCCGCCAAGCCAGGATCTGCGATGTGAATGGCGATGCCCGTCGGGATGAGTTCACATTGCCCGGGTTGCAGGACCAAGGTCTGCTGAACACAGGCCCTCAGGTCCAGCCCAGCGCTGCCGGGGGTGGCATACGCCGGCAACAGCGGGGGGCGATCAGGCGCGCCGCGCAGGCGCTCGTCCAGAATCTTCAGGGCGATGGTGGCGTGGGTCATGGTGTTGTCGAGGATGGGCGCCTTCGGGCCTCAATGGCCGGCAGCCTGCAGCCGCTGGGCAAGCTCGGCCACCAGTGCCCGGGCCAGCGTCAGTTTGTCGCCTGGCGGCAGTTCGCGTGAGCCCTTGGCGTCCACCAGGAGCAATTGGTTGTGGTCGCGTCCGAAGGTGGACGGGCCGTGGTTGGCCACCACCAGTTGCAGCTTCTTGCGTTCAAGCTTGTCCCGGGCGTGGCGTTCAATGTCGTGCGTCTCGGCCGCAAAGCCAACGCAAAAAGGCGCGTTGGTCAGAGCGGCAACCGATGCCAATACATCTGGATTTTCAGTGAGCTCAAAAGAGGGTGTGGGCTGACCCGCCTTCTTTTTGATCTTGGCATCAGCCGGCTCGGCCGCCCGCCAATCGGCCACCGCCGCCGTGGCGACGAACAGCTCGTGTTGCGCCGCCAAGGGCAGCACCGCAGCGTGCATCTGGCGCGCCGATTCCACATCCAGGCGCTGAACACCTGCCGGCGTGGGCAGCTGCACCGGACCAGCCACCAAGGTGACCGTGGCGCCGGCCTCCGCTGCCGCACGCGCAAGGGCAAAGCCCATCTTTCCGCTGGAGCGGTTGGTGATGCCGCGCACCGGATCCAGCGCCTCAAAGGTCGGGCCCGCAGTGATCAAGACCTTCCGGCCAAGCAGCACCTTGGGTTGAAAGTGCGAAATGAGGGCGTCGCGCAGTTCCGCCGGCTCAAGCATGCGGCCGTCGCCAATCTCGCCGCATGCCTGCGAACCGGCCGCCGGCCCCAACACCACCGCGCCATCCTGCTGGACCTGCCGGGTATTGCGCTGGGTGGCGGGGTGGGCCCACATCTCACGGTTCATCGCTGGGGCCAACAACAGGCTGCAACGCTCAGTGGGGCGCGCCACACACAAAAGCGAGAGCAACTCATCGCAGCGGCCTTGAGCCAGGCGCGCGATGAAATCTGCCGTGGCGGGCGCCACCAGGATGGCGTCAGCCTCCCGGCTCAAGTTGATGTGGGCCATTGCATTGGGCTGCGTGGTGTCCCATTGCGTGGTGGCCACCGGGCGACCGGTGAGCGATTGCAGCAGCAAGGGCGTAATGAACTGCTGTGCCGAAGCCGTCATCACCGCCTGCACCGTGGCACCAGCCTTCACCAGTTCACGAGCCAACTCCGCGCCTTTATAGGCAGCCACCCCTCCGGTGATGCCCAGGACGATGTGTTTGCCGTGGAGGTCCATTCGCTGCTCCAAGGGGATCTCCAAGCTCAGGCTTCGGGGTCCTGGCGCGGCCGTGCGTGGGTCTTCAAACCCGCTCGGCCACCCAGGCCTGCACAGAGGCCAGGGCCTTGGACAGCCCCGAGGCATCGGTGCCGCCGGCCATGGCCATGTCCGGCTTTCCGCCGCCTTTGCCGCCAACCTGCTGGGCCACGAAGTTCACCAACTCGCCGGCCTTGACCTTGCCCACACTGTCAGCGGTGACACCTGCGGCCAGCTGCACTTTGGAGCCGTCGACCGCGGCCAACACGATGGCCGCTGTCTTGAGCTTGTCTTTGAGCTTGTCCATCGTGTCGCGCAAGGTTTTGGCGTCGGCCCCTTCGAGGGTGGCGGCCAGCACCATCAGGCCCTTGACATCCACGGCTTGCGACATCAACTCATCGCCTTGCGCTGAAGCCAGCTTGCCCTTGAGCGCGGCGATTTCCTTTTCCAAGGCCCGCACCTGGTCCAGCACCGCGGACGCACGCGCCGGCACCTCCTGCGGGGCCACCTTCATGGCACCGGCCGCCTGGCTCAGGGTTCCTTCCAACTGCTGCAGATAAGCCAGCGCCTTCTCGCCACACACGGCTTCCACGCGGCGAATGCCGGCGGCCACACCGCCCTCCGACACGATCTTGAACAGGCCTATATCCCCAGTGCGCTGCACATGCGTACCGCCGCACAGCTCACGGCTGGAGCCGATATCCAAGACCCGAACGGTGTCGCCGTATTTCTCGCCGAACAGCATCATGGCGCCCACCTTCTGGGCGTCTTCAATGGCCATCACACGGGCTTGCGCAGCGGCGTTGGCCAGAATCTCCGCATTGACGATCGCCTCCACCTTGGCCATCTGTTCGGCCGTCATGGCTTCGTTATGGGCAAAGTCGAAGCGGGTGCGATCGGCATTCACGAGCGAGCCCTTCTGCTGCACATGCGAGCCGAGCACTTCGCGCAGGGCCTTGTGCATCAGATGGGTGGCGCTGTGGTGGCGAACCGTGTGTGCACGTTGCCCCGCGTCCACCCTTGCGGCGAAGGTGTCGCCCACCTTGATCTCGCCCTCCATCACACGGCCGTGGTGGCCAAAAACAGCAGCCTGGATCTTCAGCGTGTCTTCCACCACCACCCGCGTACTGCTGTTGCGCAGCTCGCCACTGTCGCCCACCTGGCCGCCACTTTCGGCATAGAAGGGGGTGTGATCCAGGACCACCACCACATCGTCGCCAGCCCGGGCTTGCTGAACCGGGGTGCCGTCCACGTACAGGGCCGTCACCCGGCTGGATTCGCACACCAGGTGTTCATAGCCGTGGAAGGCGGTGTCGGCACCGCTGTACTCCAGGCCCTGCTGCATCTTGAATTTGCCGGCTGCGCGGGCCTGTTCGCGCTGGCGCTGCATGGCGGCGTTGAAGCCGGCCTCATCCACCTTCACACCGCGCTCCCGGCACACGTCAGCGGTGAGGTCCAAGGGGAAGCCGTAGGTGTCGTGCAGCTTGAAAGCGGTTTCGCCGTCGAGCACCGCGACCGTACCGGCGGACCCCGGTGCGCCAGCGGTACCGCCCAATGACGCCTCCAGAATCTCCATGCCATTGGCAATCGTCTGGAAAAAGCGCTCCTCTTCTTGGCGCAACACCTCGGTCACGCGCGCTGCGGCGCGCCGCAGCTCGGGGTAGGCCTCGCCCATGGTCTGGTCCAGTGCGGTGACCAACTGGTGGAAAAAGGGCTTGCGCGCACCGAGCTTGTAGCCGTGCCGAATGGCGCGGCGTGCAATGCGGCGCAGCACATAGCCGCGGCCTTCATTGCCCGGAATCACGCCGTCCACGATGGTGAAGGAACAAGCACGAATGTGGTCGGCAATCACCTTCAGAGAAGGCGATTCGGCGTCGCAACCGCCCTGGGCGGCCGCGGCACCACCGGCCGCGTCCACGGCCGTCTTCGCGGCCTTCAGCAGGTGAACGAAGGTGTCGATCTCGTAGTTGCCGTGAACATGCTGCAACACAGCGGCTATGCGCTCCAACCCCATGCCTGTATCGACGCTGGGCTTGGGCAGGGGGTGCATCACACCGTCTTCGGTGCGGTTGAACTGCATGAAGACGTTGTTCCAGATCTCGATGTAGCGGTCGCCGTCTTCATCGGGGCTGCCTGGGGGGCCGCCCGGAATGTCCGGCCCGTGGTCGTAGAAGATTTCGGTACACGGACCGCATGGACCGGTGTCGCCCATCATCCAGAAGTTGTCCGAGGCGTAGCGCGAGCCCTTGTTGTCGCCAATGCGCACAATGCGCTCGGCGGGCACGCCCACCTGTTTGTTCCAGATGTCGTAGGCCTCGTCGTCTTCGGCGTACACCGTCACCCAAAGCTTCTCCTTGGGCAGCTTGAATACTTCGGTCAACAGTTCCCAGGCGTAGCTGATGGCGTCTTTCTTGAAGTAGTCGCCAAAGCTGAAGTTGCCCAGCATCTCGAAGAAGGTGTGGTGCCGTGCGGTGTAGCCCACGTTCTCCAGGTCGTTGTGCTTGCCGCCAGCGCGAATGCACTTCTGGGCGGTGGTGGCGCGGGTGTAGGGTCGCTTGTCGAAACCCAGAAACACGTCCTTGAACTGGTTCATCCCCGCGTTGGTGAACAGCAACGTGGGGTCGTCGCCCGGCACCACGGGGCTGGAAGCCACGATGGTGTGACCCTTGGACTCGAAGAACTTCAGGAAGGCGTTGCGGATTTCAGCGGCGTTCATGCGCGTCCGTTGCGGTTTGGCAAAGCTTTCGATTATAAGAAGGCCCCTAGGATGCGCGTGCCAACCCGGCGCGCATGCCCTTGGCCCTGCAGCCCACGCCGGATTGGCCCAAACTGCGCGCGAGAACCCGGTACTGCCTCCTGGAGCCCACTATGGACATGAAGAACTCCCCTCTGGCCCTCTTGCAAGACGCCGCCCTGCTGCGCACCGGCGCGCTGATCAACGGCCAGTGGACCGCCCTGCCCCAACGATTCGCGGTGCACGACCCGGCCACGGGGTTCGAACTGGCCCAGGTGGACAACTGCGGCCCGCAGCAGGCGCAAGCGGCCATCTCTGCGGCCAACGACGCATGGCCCGCATGGCGCGCCAAGCCCGCCAAGGAACGCGCAGCGGTGCTGATGAAGTGGTTCCACCTCCTGCACCAGCATGCCGATGATTTGGCCCGCATCATGACGGCCGAACAGGGCAAGCCCCTGGCTGAAGCCAAAGGCGAGGTGGCCTACGGGGCCAGCTTCATCGAGTGGTTCGCCGAAGAGGCCAAGCGCGTGTACGGTGAAACCATCCCCAGCACAGACCCCAACAAGCGGGTCATGGTGCTCAAGCAGTCGATTGGGGTTTGCGCCGCGATCACGCCCTGGAACTTCCCCATTGCCATGATCACGCGCAAGGTGGCGCCCGCCCTGGCCGCCGGCTGCCCGGTGGTGATCAAGCCTGCCGAGCAAACGCCCTTGTCTGCCCTGGCCGTGGCCGAGTTGGCCCAGCGTGCCGGCATGCCGGCCGGTGTGTTGAACCTGTTGCCGGCCGATGCCCAGCAGTCGATTGCCATTGGTCACGTGCTGTGTGATTCGGACGTCGTGCGACACCTGTCCTTCACCGGCTCCACCGAAGTCGGCCGCATCCTGATGCAGCAATGTGCCCCCACCATCAAAAAGCTCAGCCTGGAGCTCGGTGGCAACGCCCCGTTCATCGTGTTTGATGACGCCGACTTGGACAGCGCTGTCGAAGGCGCCATGGTCAGCAAGTACCGCAACGCCGGCCAAACCTGCGTGTGCGCCAACCGGCTGTATGTGCAAGACGGGGTGTATGACGCCTTTGTGGCCAAACTGGCTGAAAAGTCCAAAGGCATCCAGGTGGGCAATGGCTTCGAGGCCGGCATCACCCAAGGCCCCTTGATCGATGACCAGGCCATCGCCAAGGTCGAAGCCCATGTGGCCGATGCCCTGGCCAAGGGCGCCACCTTGGTGGTGGGCGGGCAGCGCACGGGTGATCGCTTTTACACGCCCACCGTCCTGGCCAATGTGACAGCCGACATGCGCTGTGCCCGCGAAGAGACCTTCGGCCCGGTGGCGCCGGTGTTTCGCTTCAAAACCGAGGCCGAGGCTGTCGAGCTGGCCAACAGCACCGAATTTGGCTTGGCCGCTTACTTCTACAGCCGAGACATGGGCCGCATTTTCCGCGTCGCCGAGGGCCTGGAAAGCGGGATGGTGGGCATCAACACCGGCATCATCTCCGCGGCTGAAGTGCCCTTTGGCGGCGTCAAGCAATCCGGCCTGGGCCGCGAGGGTTCTCGCCACGGCATCGACGACTATGTCGAAATGAAGTACTTGTGCATTGGGGACGTGCTGAAGTGAAGTCGGGAGCCGGATCCCTTGCTCACAGGGCGGGGCCCGGAGTGCAACTGTGGCACCGCCGCCAGGTCCGCTGGGGTGGGCAATGGCGGATCGCAGCGGGCGCCGCGGCGGTGTGGGCCAGCCTGGCTGCGGCCGCCACGCCGAGCACCGATATGCAAGCTGTTGGCCGCTTTGAAATCGACCGTACTGAAGTCACGATTGGCGCCTTTCGTGCCTTCGTGCAGGCCACGGGCATGCGCACCAAGGCCGAACGCGAAGGCGGCAGCCTCATCTACGAAGCCGGCTGGGAAAAGCGCGCAGGCTGGGCTTGGCATGCCCCCTATGGCACACCGGGCGCTGACAACGAGCCGGCGGTTCACATCACACATGGCGAGGCGCAGGCCTACTGCCGCTGGGCGGGCAAGCGCCTGCCCACAGAGCTCGAGTGGCGCGAAGCGGCCTACACCGAGCGCCGGCTGCAGCCCCCTGCCCCGTTCGTGCAGGGCAAGACCTATGCGTACCCCACGGGCGACACCCCAAAAGGCGCGAATTGCCTGGGCGACTGTGGCAACACCGCAGCCGCGGTGTCGCACGCGGTGACCTCGCGCGGGCGAGGGCATGCCCCCGTGGGCACCACGGTTGCGGGCGTCAATGGCCTCTACGACATGGGCGCAAACGCCTGGGAGTGGGTCGACGGTGGCGCTGGCCCTGAGCAACCCACGATGGGCGGGTCTTGGTGGTACGGCGCAGGGCCCATGCACCGTGAGCACCGCGCCACCAAAGCAGCCGACCTCAGCGTGGTCTATATCGGATTTCGCTGCGCGCGAAGCCGCTGACGTACCCGCTGCCGTACCCGCTATGGGTGCGCTCAGCCCGCTGCCACGCGCTGCGCAATGGCCTGGCCCACCTCGGCGGTGCTGGCCGTACCGCCCAGGTCTGGCGTGTGCGGCCCTGACCGGATCACGTCTTCAATGGCCTTGACGATGGCCGCTGCCGCTTGGGCTTGCCCCAAAAACTCCAGCATCATCGCGCCCGACCAGATCATGCCAATCGGATTGGCAATGCCGCGGCCGTAGATGTCCGGCGCCGAGCCGTGCACGGGCTCAAACAGCGAAGGAAAGTTTCGCTCGGGGTTGAGGTTGGCCGAGGGCGCAATGCCGATCGTTCCGGTGGTGGCAGGCCCCAGGTCAGACAAGATGTCGCCGAACAGATTGGTCGCCGCGATCACATCGAATCGATCGGGCTGCAAGACCAAGCGCGCGCTCATGATGTCGATGTGATGGGCCTGCATGGCCACATCCGGGTATTGCTTAGCCATCTCACGGCATCGCCCGTCCCACCAGGGCATGCTGATGGCAATGCCGTTGCTCTTGGTGGCCAGATCCAATCGCTTGCGCGGCCGGCTGCGCGCCAACTCAAAGGCGAACTTCAACAAACGGTCAGACCCCCGACGGGTGAAGACACTCTCTTGGATGACGAATTCACGGTCGGTGCCCTCAAACATCACCCCGCCGGCCGAGGTGTACTCACCTTCGGTGTTCTCACGCACGATGAAATAGTCGATTTCACCGGGCTTGCGGCCGGCCAGCGGGCAGCGCAGGCCTTCGAACAAGCGCACGGGGCGCAGGTTGATGTACTGGTCGAATTCGCGCCGAAACTTCAGCAGCGAACCCCACAGCGACACATGGTCGGGCACGGTATCGGGCCAACCCACGGCGCCGAAGTACAGGGCGTCCATGCCCTGCAGCTGTTGCTTCCAGTCATCGGGCATCATGGTGCCGTGCTGCGCATAGTGGTCGCAACTGGCCCAATCGACCGGGGTGATGTCGAGCCGAAAACCGAATCGCGCCTGCGCGGCCTGAAGCACGCGCAAACCTTCAGGCATGACCTCCTTGCCGATGCCATCGCCGGGGATGGCGGCAATCTTCATGGGGCGGCCATCGGCCTTCGGTCCCTTTGCGCTCTGGGGGGTGCTCACGGTCGTGTTCATCCACACATTGTGCTTGCTTTGGCTGCACCTGCTCTACGATCCGGTCTAGCAGCCTTCTGGAACCCTTGTGACCCCCAGCACCCCCACCACCACTGGCGTGGCCCAAACCCTGGCCTCCAAGATTTGGCAGCAGCACCTGGTGGCCGAATCGGGCCCCGAGCGCAGCCTGCTGCACATTGACCGTGTGTTCCTGCACGAGCGCACCGGCCCGGCCTTGCTGGCCGGACTGGCCCAGGCTGGCCGCATCCCCCGGCACCCCCAGCGCGTGATGGGCATCACCGACCATATCGTGAGCACACGTGCAGACCGGCTGACCCATCCCGGACCGGTCTTCGGCGAGGGCTTTGTACGTGACTTCAGTGCCCTTACCCGTGCCACCGGTATCGAATTGATTGACCTGAAAGATCAGCGCCAGGGCATCGTCCACGTGGTGTCGGCTGAGCAAGGGCTGGTCCTGCCCGGCATGACGGTGGTGTGCCCCGACAGCCACACCGGTACGCTAGGCGGCCTGGGCGCCTTGGCCTGGGGCATCGGGTCCACAGAAGGCGAACAAGCGGTGGCCACCCACACGCTGGTGCGCCGACGACCGCGCCACATTCGCGTGCAGATGGACGGCCCCTTGCCGATCGGCGTGTACGCCAAAGACCTGATGCTGGCCTTGATCGCGCGATACGGTGCACGAGGCGGGCAAGACGCCGCGCTGGAGTTCTGCGGGTCTGCGGTATCGGACTTGGACCTTGAAGGTCGCATGACGCTGTGCAACATGGCCGTGGAGTTCGGCGCGTGGACGGGGCTGGTCGCCCCAGATGATCGAACGATTCAGTGGCTGGCGGGCCGGCCGGGTTGCCCACAAGGGACCGACTGGGACCGCGCTGCCAAAGCCTGGGCCTTGCTCGTGAGCGACGATGCGGCGCCTTGGGATGCACAACTCCAGCTCCGGGCCAGGGACCTGGAGCCTCAGGTCACCTGGGGGACCAGTGTGGACATGGGGGGGCCGCTGAGCCAAATGGTGCCGGACCCGACACGCGCGCCCGACGCGCAGACCCGGGCCGCCTGGGAGCGAGCTCTGACCTATATGGATCTGCAAGCAGGCACACCCCTCAAAGGACTGCCGATTGAAGCCGCCTTCATCGGCTCGTGCACCAACAGCCGCCTGCCCGATTTGCGGGCCGCAGCTGCCGTGCTGCGGGGGCGCAAAGTAGCGCCGGGCGTAAAGGCCTGGGTGGTGCCCGGTTCCATGCCGGTGCGCGCGGCCGCCGAAGCCGAGGGGTTGCACCGCATCTTTGAGGAAGCGGGCTTCGAATGGCGTGCCAGCGGCTGCTCGCTGTGCTTTTACGCTGGGGGCGAAGACCTGGGGCCGGCTCGGCGCATCATCAGCAGCACCAACCGCAACTTCGAGGGCCGTCAAGGCCCGGGCGTTCGCACCCATCTGGCCAGCCCAGCCACGGTGGCCGCCTCCGCGGTAGCGGGTTGCATCGCCGACCCTCGCCCCTGCCTGGCAACACAGAGAAGCATCGATCTGAGCCCAGGAGGCCGCGCGTGAGCCGTCTGCAAGCCGTCGCATCGGTCACCGGTCTGGCGGCCCCCCTGATGCGTGACAACATTGACACCGACATCATCATCCCGTCGCGCGAGATCACCTCACCTACACGCGAGGGATACGGGCCCAAACTCTTCGCGCCTTGGCGCTATCGCGAACCGGGCGGGCCTGAAGAGCCGGGTTTCATCCTGAACCGAGAGCCCTGGCGACAGGCCAAGATCCTGCTGGCAGGGCAGAACTTTGGCTGCGGCTCGTCGCGAGAAATGGCGGTGTGGGCCTTGGCACAGTTTGGCCTGGCCTGCGTGATCGCGCCGTCCTTCGGGGCCATCTTCCGCAACAACTGCATTCGCAATGGTCTGCTGCCGGTGACCCTAGCGCTTGAGACCGTTCGCCTTTGGGCGGACCAGGCAGCACAGTCGCCACTGTGGCTGACCGTGGACCTGCAAACACAACAGATTGCCACTCCAGGATCGCCCCCTGTGAGCTTTGAGTTCGACGCGGAGGAACGCGAGCAGCTGCTGACAGGCCAGGACGCCATCGACCGGGCCTGGCAACACCGTGCGGCCATCGAGGCCTTCGAAGCACGCGACCGCTTGGCGCGGCCCTGGGCCTGGCCCCTTTCCGCCGCCCCGCGGACTCCGGTGGACATCGGGGATCCAGATACCCGCTGATGACATACCCGATCAGCCACCACAGCACGAATCAGCGCGAATCAGCCCTCCCCACCCCGGTGTGACTACACTGCGCCCGCAACCGCCCAACCCCACCATGGATCAGGTTCTCATCAGTGAAGTGGGCCCGCGAGATGGCCTGCAAAGCGTG
>RGEP01000081.1 GCA_009918225.1 Betaproteobacteria bacterium
GCTGCCCTTGGGCATGGCCTTGGGCTGGCTGTTGGTTTGGGGCTTGAGTGTGGGCTTGCGCAGTGACCAATTCCAGTTCCCAGTGGTGGTGTTGCCGCGCACCTACGCCCTGGGCGCGCTGAGCCTGCTCGGTGCGTCCTTTGCCAGTTCGGTGGTGATGTGGCGCCGCGTGCAAGGCCTGGACCTGGTGGCAGCGCTGAAGACGCGGGAGTGAGGGGCATGAACCTTGAGGCTTGGAAGGCATGGCCCTGGCGTTGGGCCGTGGCGGCGCTGGGGCTGGCCCTGGGGGGCGCTCTGCTGCTGTGGGCCTTTGCGCCACGGGCCCTCGAGGTTGAGGTGGCCCATGCCCGCATACAGGCATATGAAGAGGTGGTGGAGGACGATGGCCGCGCGCGGGTACGGGAACGGTGGGCGGTCACCATGCCCTGGTCGGGGACCTTGGAGCGGCCGACCCTCAAGGAGGGGCATGAGGTTCGAGCCGGTCAGACGCTGTTCTGGGTACGCCCTGCACAGCCCGCCTTGATGGACGCCCGAACCCAGGCCGAGCTGCAGGCGCGCGCAGCCGCTGCACAGGCGGCTTGGCAGCGCAGCAGCCGCCAAACCGAGGTCGCCTTGGTGGCCTGGCAGCGCTCGGCGGTGGCTGCAGCGCGCTCGGTGATGTTGGCGGAACAGTCTTTTGTGTCACGTGCGCAGGTGGAGACCGCCGTGTTGGACCTGCAGCGCGATGAGCGCGCCTGGCAGGCCGCCCAAGCCGCAGAGCGGGCCGCTTTACATGAACTGGAGCAGGTTCGGGTGGCCCTTGCGACCGCCAACGGTTCAGCCGCTGAGCGGCGCGCCGTCAGCCTGAGGCCTGCCGGTGATGCCTCGGGCGATCAGCTTCAGGTGCTGCGGGTGATGCAGGCCCATGAAGCCGTCTTGCCTGCCGGCGCGGCGGTCATGGAGGTGGGCGATGTGCGACGCCCAGAAGTCGTGCTGCCCCTGCTCAGCCAAGAGGCCTTGCGCATCCCCGTGGGCAGCCGGGTCCGTTTGAGCGGGTGGGCAGACCGCGGCGGTGGGCCTTCCCATTTGGAAGGCCGGGTTCGCCTGATCGAGCCTGCGGCCACCACCAAGGTCTCGGCCCTGGGTTTGGAAGAGCAGCGCATCAACCTGGTGATCGAGCCGGCTGCCGAGTTGCCACCAGGCGATGGCTACACCGTGCGGGCGCAGGTGGTCGTTCGGCGGGCCGAACAGGCTTTGCAAGTACCGGTCAGCGCCGTCTTTCCCCTGCCAGGCAAGCCAGCAGCCCATGCCGTGTTCACGGTGCAGGGTGAACAGGCCCGCTTGACCGAGGTGCAGCTGGGTGGTCGAGGCCCCACAGGGGCCTGGATCACGCAAGGCCTGCAGGACGGGCAGGCGGTGGTGGTGTTTCCGCCGGCCGCCCTGCACGACGGCTCCAGGATCCGCGCAGCGCCTAGAGCTCAGTAGGTCTTGAAGCCGCCTTCAACCCGAGCGCTTGGGCGGGTTGTTCTGCACGAAGTTCGTATAGGTCTGCTCGGCAAAGCGGTGCCAGATCATCACGTCGGTGCGGAACTTCATCCAGGGCTCGAACATCTTGCGGAACGCCGGGTTCTTGTCGGACTCTTCGGCATACAGCTCAAACGCGGCGTCTTGCGCTGCGCGCAGCAGGTCGGTGGAGTAGGCGTGCAGCTTCACACCCTGGCCCACCAGGCGCCGCAGGGCCTGCGGGTTCTTGAAGTCGTACTCGGCCATCATGTCCACATTGGCCTCGGCAGCGGCGGCGGCGAAGGCGGACTGGTAGTCCTTGGGCAAGGCGTCCCAGGCCTTGGCGTTCACATAGAAGGAGTACATGGAGTTGCTCTCCCACCAGCCGGGGTAGTAGTAGTGGGGCGCCACCTTGAAGAAGCCCAGCTTTTCGTCGTCGTAGGGGCCCACCCACTCGGCGGCATCAATCGTTCCCTTTTCCAGGGCCTGGTAGATCTCGCCACCGGGCAGCTGTTGGGGCACGGCACCCAGGCGGGCCATCACCTCGCCACCGATGCCCGGGATGCGCATCTTCAAGCCCTTGAGGTCGGCCACGCCGCGGATTTCTTTCTTGAACCAACCGCCCATCTGCACACCGGTGTTGCCGCCGGGGAAGTTGACGATGTTGTAGTCGCGCATGAAGTCCCGTACCAGCTGCATTCCGCCGCCGTAGTACATCCAGGCGTTCTGCTGGCGCTGGTTCATGCCGAAGGGCAAGGTGGTCTCAAAGCCAAAGGCCTTGTTCTTGCCCACGAAGTAATAGGACGCGGTGTGTGCGCATTCCACGCTACCGGCTTGCAGGCCGTCGACCACGCCGAAGGCGGGCATGAGCTCACCGGGTGCATGAACCGAGATCTGAAAGCGTCCGTTGGTGATCTCACTCAAGCGCTTGGCCAGCACCTCGGCCCCGCCGAAGATGGTGTCCAGGCTCTTGGGGAAGCTGGAGGCCAGGCGCCAACGGACCGCCGGGGAGGATTGGGCCACCGCGGGGGCGGCCACGCCGGCGGCAGCTGAAACGGCCAGTCCGCGGCGCAAAAAGTGACGCTTGTTCATGGGGCTCCTGTGCAAAGGCCAGGCGTGGGCGGGCTGCCCAACGCATCGGTTTGTCCTATGCAAACCGCGGGCCAGCCTCTGCAAGCCCCTAAAAACAAACCCCGGGCACCGCGTCGGTGCGCCGGGGTTGGAATCTCATCAGCCTTGGGGCTTTCAGCGCGCCTGAACGGTGCGCGCCGTGCCCCGGTTTTGCGCCGACACGTCCGTTTAGCGCACCGTGGTGAAGCGCGCCTCGGGCCGGTCGTCTGAGCGGTGCAGGGTGCTGACACCCGGCTTCATCGCCCAGGGGCGCATCTGGTGGTGCAGCGGCAGCAGCAGGTGTTCGTCGCGGGTGCGCTTGAGGGCCTCGCGCATGAGGGCCATGCGCTTGGTGGCGTCCATTTCGGTTTTCATCGCATCCACCAGCTGGTCAACCTGGGGGTCGCTGACGCGGGCGAAATTGAAGTTGCCGTCCGCGCCGGTGGTGCGGGTGCGCACGATGGACTGCAGGGTGTATTGCGCGTCGAAGGTGGCCACACCCCAGCCCAGCATGTAGGCCGAGGTGTCGAAGTTCTGGAAGCGCACGCTGTGTTGCGCAAAGGGCTCGGCCACCAAACGCACCTTCATGCCGATCTTGGCCCACATGGGCAGCAAGGCCTGGCAAATCTCCTCGTCGTTCACATAGCGGTTGTTCGAGCAGTTGAGCTGGAACTCAAAGCCGTTGGGGTAGCCTGCTTCGGCCAGCAGCTTCTTGGCGCGGTCCACATCGGGTCGGCTCACCGTGTCGAGCTCTGCGGTCCAACCTTCCACGCCGGGCGGCACCATGATGGCCGCGGGAATCGACAGCCCGCGCATGATGGTGCGCTTGATGGCTTCACGGTCCACCACGATGGACAGGGCTTCACGCACCCGCTTGTCCTTGAAGGGGTTCTTGCCTTTCACGTCGCTGTACTTGAGTTCATTGCTGAACTGGTCCAGCGCCAAAAAGATGGTGCGCACCTCTGGGCCGTCGACCACCTTGAGCTTGGGGTCCTGGCGCAGGCGGGCCACGTCTTGTGTGGGCAGATCGGTGAGCAGGTCCACGTCACCGGCGATCAAGGCAGCCACGCGGGTGGGGTCGCTCTTGATGGGCGTGTACACCACATCGGTGATGTTGCTGGTGGACTTGTCCCACCAGTTGGGGTTGACCTTCATCGTCACCCGTTGATCGGGCACCCAGCCGGTGATCATGTAGGGCCCTGTGCCCATCACATTGCGCGAGGCGTAGTTTTCTTCCTTGGCCTTGTAGTTCTGAACATCGGTGGACTTGTTCTTTTCCGCCCAGGCCTTGCTCATCATGCGGAAGTCCACGATGTTGCGCAGCAGCAGGGGGTTGGGCGCCGCCATGATGAAGTCCACCGTGTGGCTGTCGATCTTGCGGATTTCTGCAATGCCGGTGACGTAGATGCCCATCGTGCCCTGAGGCTGGCGGATGCGGTTGAAGCTGAAGACCACATCGTCGGCGGTGAAGGGCGAGCCGTCGTGGAAGCGCACATTGCGGCGCAGTTCAAAGCGCACCTGGGTGGGGCTGAGGTAGGTCCACTTGGTGGCCAGGGCTGGTTCAATCTTGCGGTCGGCGTCGTAGCGCACCAGGCCCTCGTAGGCATGCATGAGGATGGCCGAGGTGGTGCTGTGGTTCTGCGAATGCGGGTCCAGCGTGAGGATGTCGTTTTGTGCCGCCCAGCGCAGGGTCACGGTGGGTGATGAGGCGGCGCTTTGGGCTTGGGCACCCAGAGGCAGCAGGGCGGCCAGGGCCAGGGCGGTGCCGGCCATGCCGCGTTGAATTCGGAGCAGCGCGCCGATGGGGGTGCTGAACAGCCGCTTGGGCCGGTGTGCAAGGGGCAAAGGGTTCATGGAAGGGACCTCATGGTGGACCGCTTGAGTGCGGATGACGTGGGGTTCGGGCCCCTGCAGGCCTGCGGGCAAGTCCCGTCAGGCTCAGGGCGGCACACCACTATAGGCCCCGCCCCCGGCTTGAGGCATGGGAACAAGCCCGGGGTGGTGCTCGGCTTCAGGCACCCCCCGACGGGCTGTCCAAGGGCAGGCTGCGGCGGCGCCTGCCGTCCAGGCGAGCCAGCGCATTGGCCACCGCGGGCGCCACGGGTGGCGTGCCGGGCTCGCCCACGCCACCCGGCGGCTCCTTGCTGGGCATCAGGATGGTCTCGATTTGGGGCATGTCGGCCATCTTCACCACGGGATAGTCGGCCCAGCCGCGCAGCTGCACCTGACCCTTGTCCATGGGCACCTGGCCCCACAGGGCCGCACCCAAGCCGAAGACGATGGCGCTTTCCAATTGGGCGCGCACGGTGTCGGGGTGCACCAGCGTGCCGGCGTCCAGCGCACACACGATGCGGTGCACCCGAGGGCGGCCGTTTTGCAGGCTGACCTCGGCCACTTGTGCACAGATGGCCCCAAAGCATTCGTGCAAGGCCAAACCCCGGGCCCTGCCCGCTGCTGGGGCCTGGCCCCAGCCGGCCTGCTGCGCGGCCGCGCGCAAGACGGCCAAGTGCCGTGGTCGCCCTTGCAACAGTTCTTCGCGCAACGCCAAGGGGTCGCGCCCCAAGGCCTGCGCCACTTCATCGAGGAAGCACTCGGTGAAAAAGGCGTTGTAGGAATGGCCCACGCTGCGCCAGTAGCCCACGGGCAGCACCGAGGGGCACAAGACCTGTTCAACCGATTGATTCGGGATGGCATAGGGCAGGTCGTGGGCGCCTTCAATCTGGGACTTGTCCGGCAGGGTGGGCATGGCTTCGGTCAGCGGCCCGGGAAACAGGCGCCGGGTGGTGCCCTCCGACAGCGACGGCGCGACCACCTTGATTTGCAGGCCACCGAGTTGCAGGCCGGGTGTGGCCGCGTTAGGGGCTGCAGCCGATGCGGCTTTTGCAGGCGTGGCGATCAAGGCTGCCCCCAACCGCGCCACCGCAGCGGGTCGGTAGACGTCGTGCTGCAGGTCTTGTTCACGGGTCCACAGCAGCTGCACGGGCGTGCCGGGCATCTTCAGGGCCAGGTGGGTCACCTGCTCCACCACATCGGTCTCCAGCCGGCGGCCAAAGCCCCCGCCCAGATAGGGCAGCTGCAGCTCAACCTGTTCGATGTCCAGGCCGGCGATCTGCGCGGCGCGCCATCGTGCCAGGATGGGCGACTGCGTGCCGGTGTGCAGCCGCAAGCGTCCCGGCTCCAGCCAGGCTGTGGCGTTCAAAGGCTCCATGGGCGCATGGGCCAAGTAGGGCACTTGGTACTCGGCTTGCAGGGTTTGCTCGGCTTGGGCCCAGGTGGCACGGGTGTCACCCAAGTTCCGAAAGCGCGTGCCCGATTCTTCCTCGAGCATCTCGAGCATGGTCTGTTGCTGCGCTGCGGTGTTGTGACCGGCGTTCAGGCCGGGGTCCCATTCCAGCACCAGTGCCTGCGCACCTTTGAGGGCTTGCCAGCTGTGGTCGGCCACCACGGCCACCGCGGGCACCGGCCAGTCCGGGAACTCATGCACCGCCCGCACACCGGGTATGGCCAAGGCCAACCGTGCGTCGGCCTTGACCAAGCGGCCGTGCACATAGGGGCAGGTTCGCAGCACGGCCCTTTTCATGCCCGGCCACGTCAGGTCCGCGCCGAAGGCGGCACGGCCACTAGACTTCTCAGGGGTGTCCAAGCGTTTGGGCGAGGTGCCGATCAAGGTCCATTGGGCGGCAGGCTTGAGGCTCAGCTTGGAAGGCGGTTCAATGGGGCGCGCCGCCCACAGCGCCGCGAGTTCACCGTACCCCAGGCGGCGCCCCGTGGCCGGGTGCTCCACCTGCCCCTGGTGGCTCTTGCATTGATCCAGGTCCACTTGCCACTGACGTGCTGCCGTGGCGCGCAGCACCTCCCGCGCAGACGCACCGGCCCAGCGCATGGGTTCCCACGCGGCACGCACACTGGTGGAGCCCCCGGTGATGTTGAGCGACAGCATGACCGCGCTGTGAGAAAGGGCCCAGCGTGCCGCTTGGACCCACCAGCCCTGGTCGTCGGGCTGGAAGGGCAGCACCGCATGGAGCAAGGCGGTGTTGGCATAGACCCGGCCTGGGCCGGCGGGCTCCACCGACACCAGAGCCCAGGGCATTTCGAGTTCCTCAGCCACCAATTGGGCCAGCGCGGTGTACACGCCTTGGCCCATCTCGGCGCGGGGCACGGTGACGGTGACGTGCCCATCGGGCGCGATGCGCAACCAGGCGTTCAGCGCCACGCCCGCCTGCGCAGCCGTCTTGTACGGGCTGTTTCCGCGCGGGTCCGTGGGGCTGCACCCCACGATGAGGCCTCCAGCGGCCGCCGCACCCAGCACCAAGAACCGCCGCCGCGCCTCATCGGTCAAAGTGTCGGCGGCGGTATTGAGGGCGGCATGGGTGGTGGCATCGATGGTGGCATCGATGGTGGCACCTTGGGCGACATCACTCAGGGCTGGTACGTGGGGCATGGGCTCTCCGGTTTCCGGCCCTGAGCTTAACGGTCAGCCGGGCGCGACGCGTACAGCCGCTCAAGCTAAGCTTGATCTATGCATGGATTTATTCACCAGCCCGAAAGCCCCTTGGCGGCCACACCGTGGGGGCGTTTGGGGTTCATTGGGGCCGGGCGCCTGGGCCAGACGCTGGCCCGGGCCTTTGCCCAAGCGGGGTTACAAGTGGCCGAGGTGAGCAGCCGCAGCATTGGCTCGGCGCGGGCCTTGGCTCAAGGTGTCGCTGCGGTGGCAGCGCCACCGCATGTACAGGCCCATCCACAGGCTGTGGCCGACGCCTGCGACACCGTGTTCATCACCGTCAACGATGACCAGATTCAAGCGGTGGCGCAGGCCCTGAGCTGGCGCGTGGGACAGCGCGTGGTGCACTGCAGCGGCGCCACCGAGCTGCACGCCCTGGCCCCTGCGGCTTCAGCCGGCAGCGTGGTGGCGGGCTTCCACCCCCTGCACACCTTCGCCGATGTGGAGTCGGCACTGGCCGGTTTGCCCGGCTGTGCAGTGGCCGTGGAGTGTGCAGACCCTGAGGGGGTGGCCCTGCTGTCTGACCTCGCTCGGCGCATCGGCGCGCGGCCCTTCACCTTGCCGCAAGGCGGCCGGGCCCTGTACCACGCCAGTGCCCACTACGCGGGCTCGTTGGTGGTGACGCTGATGGATGAAGCCTTGCGGCA
>RGEP01000082.1 GCA_009918225.1 Betaproteobacteria bacterium
GTGGGGCTGGCCTTGGCCCACGGGCGCGATCCTGCCGAGCTGCAGCGCCGCCCGGCCACCGCGCAGCGGGCCTCAAGCTTTGTGTATCGCAGCTTCCCCGGCCGTCGCCCCCTGCGCACGCCCAGACGAAGCCAGCGTGGCTTGCTCAGTGCGGCCTACCCCGATGCGCTCTTGGTGACCTATCCTCGGTCGGCCGCACAGGTCGCCCGTGACCAAAGGTGGTTGGGCAGCTGCCGGCACGGCATCCTCAACCTCGGGGGCGCAGACGCCGACGATTTGGAGCGCCGCTGCGAGGTGGCCAGCCGCCTTTTGGGCTGGACGCCCCCGTCTGCGGCCTGGCACCCCGCGCGCACGACCCGCGCACCACTGCAGGCCGCAACCGCCGATGCCGGCGATGCGCTTGAGCACGACGGTCGGTCCTCACCCGGTTCACATTCCTCTAGGAGCCTTCCATGAATTCCAACGCTTTGCATCGCATCTGCGCCGGCCTGCGCAAGGCCGGCACACTCGCCCTTCTGGGCTTGTCCACGAGTTGGGCGCTGGCGCTGGACATCCAACCCTATTCGGCTGAACGGCTTGCGCAGCTGCAATCGGGCGGCAAACCGGTGGCGGTGCACTTTCATGCAGAGTGGTGCGGCACCTGCAAAACCCAAGAGAAGGCCCTCTTGGCCATCAAGTCTGAAGGCAGCTTGCCGCAGGTGACGCTGCTCGTAGCCGATTACGACAAGGAAAAAGACCTGCGCCGCAAGATGAAGGTGGCTGCGCAGTCCACGGTCCTGGGCGGGGCCTTGCAAGAAAACCGATGGGCCCCGGTGGCACTGGGCCTGGGAATGGCCAGCTCCTTCGCAGCCTTGGGCCTGTTTGTCGGAACGCTGGGCGCCGAGTTGGGTGTGGACTCAGACTCGGTGCGCACCGTGGGTGGGGTGTTGCTGTTGATGCTGGCCGGGGTGCTGCTGCTGCCGGGTCTGCAGGAGCGTTTCAGCCTGTGGATGACGCCCCTGGCCACGGGCGCTCAGAATTGGTCCTCGCGCTTGTCTGGTGCCAGCTGGGCCAGCGCTTTTGGCCTGGGTGCCGTATTGGGCCTGGTGTGGAGCCCCTGCTCAGGGCCCTTGCTGATTTCCGCACTCACCCTGGTGGCCAGCGAGGGCGGCGCCGTGCGCGGCGTCATGATCCTCGGGGGCTTTGGCCTGGGTGCTGCCCTGCCCTTGGTGGCCGTGGCGTATGCCTCACGGGCAGGGTTTCTGAGGGCGCGAAATTGGCTGCTGGCCCATATCGCCACACTCAAGAAAGCCTTCGCAGCGCTCTTGGCGGTGATGGGCGTGGCCATCCTCACCGGCTATGACAAGGTCTGGGAAGCAGCGGTGCTGCGCATACTGCCCGAAGGCTGGTTGCGCCTGACCACCTGGTTCTAGGCCCTGCTGCGGGCTTCTTCGGGGTCTTGGCGCAGGCCGTGCCCACCATAATCGCCGCAACGCAACTCTGGGGTTTGTTCACGTATGGCCGGCACCTTGCAGATCGCCTCCATGAAGGGCCGCTGTTCACCACAGGAATGGAAGGCGCGGGTCGACCTGGCCGCCTGCTACCGCCTGGTGGACCTGTACGGCATGTCCGACATGATGGCCAACCACATCTCTTCCCATGTTCCGGGCGAGCCGGGGGCTTTTCTGATCAACGCCTACGGCATGATGTACGAGGAAATCAACGCCTCCAGCCTGATCAAGGTCGATGTGAACGGTGAGATCCTCAGCAAACCTGAATTCGGTGAGCTGAACTACGGCATCAACAAAGCCGGCTACGTGATCCACAGCGCCATACACGAAGCACGGCCCGAGGTGGGTTGTGTGATCCACACCCACAGTTGGGCTTCCATGGCGGTCTCAAGCCTGGCCTGCGGCCTCTTGCCCATGACGCAAACCGCCATGCGGTTTTTGAAGATCGGCTACCACGATTACCAAGGCGTGGTCCTCAATGAATCGGAGAAGGCCGCGCTGCTTCAGGACTTGGGCCAAGGCGAAGCGCTCATCCTGCGCAACCACGGCGCCTTGACGGTCGGCCGCACGGTGGGTGAAGCCTTCAATTGGATGCACCGGCTGGAACTGGCCTGCCGGTCACAACTGGCGGCCATGGCCTGCAACACGCCTTTGGTGCAGGTGCCCCAAGCGGTGTTGGAGGAAACCTGGAACAACTACCAGCCGGGTACCCGGCGGCCCTACGGCTTGATGGAGTGGCCCGCCCTGCTGCGCAAACTCGACCGCCTGGACCCCAGCTACCAAAGCTAAGGGCGGCTTCCACCTCGCTTGAACCCCAGACCTTCCATGATGCACACCCCCACCCCATCCCCCACCCGCCGAGCCCTGTTGACCCTCACCTTGGGGCAGGCGGCGATACAGCCGCTTTCCACCTGGTCATCGCTGGGCGGGCTCAGCGCGCTCGGCGCCTTGAGTGGCCTGAGCACGTCGGCCCAGGCCCAAGCGGCCTACCCGGTCAAGCCGGTGCGCGTGGTGGTGGGCTTCACGGCAGGGGGCACCTCGGACATCCTGGCGCGGGCGGTGTCGCAGCAACTCGGCGAACGCCTCAAGCAGACCTTTGTGGTCGACAACAAACCCGGCGCCGGTGGCAACCTGGGCACCGAGATCGTGGTGCGGGCGCCTGCTGATGGCTACACGCTGATCGTCAACTCGGTAGGGCCCATGGCGGTGAACCCAACGCTGTATGAGGGCAAGCTCAGCTTCAACGCTCTGACCGATCTGGTCCCCATCGTGCAAATTGCCGAGGTGCCCAATGTGCTGGTCATGCACCCTTCGGTGCCGGCACAAAGCCTGGAGGAGTTCCTGGCCTATGCGCGCGCCAACCCCGGTGCGCTCAACTACTGCTCCACCGGGATCGGCACCTCCTCACACCTTTCGAGCTTCATGCTGGGCAAGCGCGCGGGTTTTGAGGCCACCCACATCCCCTACAAGGGCGCCGATGCCTTGAAGGACCTGCTGGCTGGCCGCATCCAGTTCATGTTTGCCACCATCCCCTCGGTGGTGCAGCACATCAACGCCGGGCGCCTGCGCGCCTTGGCGGTCTCCAGCCTCAAACGCTCGCGCGCCCTGCCCCAGGTGCCTACGGTCGCTGAGAAGGGCTTTCCAGGTTTCGAGGCCGGTTCGTGGTTCGGCTACCTGGGGCCCAAGGGGATTCCCGACAACGTGGTGCAAACCATCAACCGGCATGTCAACGAGATCATCCAAATTCCCGCCTTGGAACAGCAGATGATTGCGCAAGGGGCTGACCCGGCCGGCGGCACGCCTGCCCAGTTTGCCCAGTTCATCCAGCGGGAGTATGAAAAGTGGCGGGTGGTGGTGCGGGAATCGGGCGCCAAGCCGGAGTGATTCAACGCTGCGCTGCACCGAGCTGCCTGCCCGCGCTTGCCCATGTCTGAACCCTTGCGCCTGTTGATGTCTGAAGCGGCCTGGGACCGCTGGGCCGATCGTGCTCAGCAAGCCTGCGGCAATCGACCGCTACAGTGGGTCCGCCTTGAAGAGGCCGTGCGCACCCAGCGCCGTGACCTGGAGGCGGCCTTCATTTCGCGCGACGTCACCGGCCGCTCCACCAAACACCAACCAGAGCCCGCGCTGCAAGCGTGCCACGAGTTGCTGCTGGCCAACGGGCACTTGCGCTGGGTCCACATTCATTCCGCAGGCGCTGACCGGCCGGCCTATGTGCAGCTTCACCAGCGCGGGGTAGCCGTGACCACCTCGTCCGGCGCCAACGCGCAGGTGGTCGCCGCCACGGCATTGGCTGGCATCTTGGCCTTGGCGCGGCGTTTTCCCATGCTGTGGGCCCAACAACAGCGGCGGGAATGGAACCCCCTGCTGGGCCCTGGCCGCATGCCGCGCGACCTGCCGGGGCAATCCGTCACCCTCTTGGGTTGGGGTCCTATCGGCCAAACCTTGGCCCGCTTGCTCACAGGCTTGGGCCTGCAGGTCACAGCCATCCGCACGAAGGCGGCAGCCGATGCACAAGGCGTGCGCATGCGCACCTATGGTGAGCTGTCTGAGGTGTTGCCCCAGACCGACTGGCTGGTCTTGGCCTGCCCCTTGACCCCGCAAACGCGGCAGCTGGTGAATGCGCCGCTTTTGGCTGCCTTGCCCAACCGGGCGCATCTGGTCAATGTCTCGCGCGGCGAGGTGGTGGATGAGGCCGCTCTGATTCAGGCGCTCCAGGGCGGGCACTTGGCTGGCGCGTTCTTGGACGTGTTTGCCCACGAGCCCCTGGCAGCCGACTCACCACTGTGGAGCCTGCCGCAGGTGATCGTCACGCCCCATGGAGCGGGCCACTCCGACGGCAACGAGCAACGGGTGGGCGAGATGTTCATCGACAACCTGCGGCGCTGGTGCGCTGGGCAGGATCTGCTCAACCGCGTCAGCTGAGGCGCACGCACCCTCAGCCCGGCGTGATGCCCGCCGAGCGGATCACCCCACTCCACTTCTCGCGTTCGCGGCGGATGTGTTCGGAAAAGGTTTCGGGTGGCCCACCCACGGCCTCACCGCCCTGCTCAGCCAGCTTCGCGCGCATTTCAGGCTGTTGCAGCACCGCGTTGATGTCACGGTTCAGCCGGTTCACCACCTCTTTCGGTGTACCTGCCGGAACCGCCACGCCGCTCCACGACAAGGATTCATAGCCCGGAACGCCCGCCTCAGCCACGGTGGGCACATCCGGCAGGGCCGGGCTGCGCTTGAGCCCCGTCTGGGCCAAGATGCGCACCTTGCCCGCCTTCCAATGCGGCACCGCGCCGGGCATGTTCTCAAACATCACCGACACGCGTCCGGCGATCAGGTCAATCATGGCCGGGCCACTGCCCTTGTAGGGCACATGCAGCAGGTTCACGCCCGCCATGGCCTTGAACAGCTCGGTGGACATGTGGGTGGACGACCCCGCACCCGAAGACGCATAGGTCAGCTGCTCCGGGTTCTTCTTGGCCGCCGCAATCACATCGGCAACGGTCTTGAAGGGCGAGTCAGCGGACACGATCATCACGTTGGTGATGCTGGCCACGAAGGCCACGGGCTCCAGGTCCTTGGCAGCCTCAAAGCTCATGGTCTTGTACAGGGCGTTGTTGATGGCCATCACGCCCGTGGTGGCCATCAACAGCGTGTGGCCGTCTGGCGCGGCCCTCACCACGGCCTCTGCACCGATGTTCCCCGCTGCTCCCGCACGGTTGTCGATCACCACCGCTTGGCCCAGTGGCTTTTCCAGCCGTTCGCCTAGCAATCGGGCAAAGATGTCGGTCGAGCCACCCGGCGCGAAGGGCACGACCAGGCGCAGGCTCTTGTTGGGGAACGCTTGCGCGGCCGCGTCACCGCCCAGGCCCAGGCTCAAGCACAGGCAGGCGGCCATGGCACCCACCCAAGCGGCGGCGCGGTTCCTCAGGACGCTGGCTTTGCGCATGTCAGTATTCGGGTTCATCAAACATCCTCCCCAAGTACACAGGCCATCAGGCCTTACAGGATCAGCCTTCCGATCCCATAGCTGATGGCGGCAATCATGGCCGAAGCCGGGATGGTGAGCACCCAGGCCCAAATGATGTTGCCTGCAACGCCCCAGCGCACCGACGAGGCGCGTTGGGTTGAACCAACCCCGACGATGGCGCCGGTGATCGTGTGCGTGGTGGAAACCGGGATGCCCAAGCCTGTGGCCAGGAACAAGGTCATGGCTCCACCGGTCTCGGCACAGAATCCCCCCACCGGCTTGAGCTTGGTGATGCGCTGCCCCATGGTCTTCACGATGCGCCATCCCCCAAACAAGGTGCCCGCCCCAATGGCGATGTAGCACGACCAAATGACCCAGCCCGGTGGCGAGGCATCAGCCGCGGCAACATAGCCTGCCGCCACCAGCAGCATCCAAATGATGCCGATCGTCTTCTGGGCATCGTTGCCACCATGACCCAAGCTGTACAAGCCCGCCGACACCAGCTGCAGGCGGCGAAACCAGCTGTCGACCTTCACGGGCGAGGTGCCACGGCACAACCAAGCCACCACGACCATCAGCATAGAGCCCAGCAAGAACCCCAAGGCCGGCGAGACCAGGATGAAGGCCACGGTCTTCCACACCCCCGCGGATACCAAGGAGCCTGTGCCGCTTTTGGCTACCACCGCACCCACAATGCCGCCGATCAAGGCGTGTGAGGAACTCGAGGGAATCCCATACCACCAGGTCACCACGTTCCAAGCGATCGCGCCCACCAAGGCTCCGAACACCACATAGTGATCCACCACGCCGGGCTCCACAATGCCCTTGCCCACGGTAGCGGCCACCTTGAGCTGGAAGACCAGGATGGCCACCACATTGAAGAAGGCCGCAAAGGCCACAGCCTGCTGCGGTTTCAGCACACCAGTGGAGACCACCGTGGCAATCGAGTTGGCCGCGTCATGAAACCCGTTCATGAAGTCAAAGGCCAAGGCCAGCAGCACCAGCAGCACCACCACCCCGAAGCTCATCTGGACGACTTCCATGGTCGCTCCAGACGCTTATGAGTTCTCGAGGACGATGCCCTCAACGAGGTTGGCCACGTCCTCGCAGCGGTCGGTGATCGACTCGAGCATCTCGTAGATGGCCTTGAGCTTGATGAGCTCGCGCACATCCTCCTGTTCGCGGAACAGGGCCGACATGGCCGAGCGCATCACCCGGTCGGCGTCGGACTCGAGTTTGTCGATCTCCTCGCAGGTCTTGAGCGTGGCCTCGACCACGGTGGGCTGCGAGAGCTTAGACAGCAGGCCCACCACATGCACCACGCGCTCGCAGCACTTGGCCGACAACTCACCCAAGCGAACCACCTCCGGTGTCATGGTTCTGACATCGTAAAGGGCCAGGGTTTCAGTGGCGTCCTGCAGCAGGTCCAGCACATCGTCCATGGCGTTGATCAAGCCATGGATTTGCTCACGGTCGATGGGCGTGATGAAGGTCTTGTGCAGCAGCCGGTTCACCTCGGCCGTGATGCGGTCAGCCTGATGCTCGGCGTGGTCGACCTCAGCTGCGTACTTTTCCCGCAGGATGGCGTCGTTGTAGTGGTGGATCAGTTGGGTAAAGGCACGCGCCCCCTCACCAATCTTTGCGGCGTGCTGGTCAAACAGCTCGAAGAAGTTGCCGTCCTGCGGCAGCAGCTTGCTGAAAAACATCCCTCGGTCCCTGTGTTCTTGTTGGCGGCTGCTTTGGCCGCTTTGTTGGCGCTTTTGTGTCTTTGCACGCTTGCTTGAAGGTGGCCCTTGAAGATCGGCAGCCCGGTTGATCGGGATGACGCACGAGCCCTTAAGGTCCAACAAATTGGACACCCGCATGGTGTTGTACTCCACCTCGACCGAATTGGGCGCCACGCGGCGCAAGGTGTAGGCGTAGTGGATCGGCTCACGCAGGGGGAATACACCCCGGTCATGGAGCAATGCGAAATTGTCATCACCCTGAGTCGGGTCGCCGATGGAGTACGCGGTTGCCTCCCAGTCACGCATCAGCAAACCGATGTTGTTCTGGTGAATGGCATGGGTCAGGGTTTTGGCAGCTACCAGATTGCCATCAAACAAGCCTTCATACTTGGCCAGTTTTGCAGGAGTTCCCGGCCCTGGGTGTTCGGCTACGGCTACGCCATCTTTTTCGAATACCCATTCGGTACGGGGCAAGTCTTGTATGAAGGTGCTGCTGTAGCCGTCTTCCGCGGCCGTGTCCCGGCCGGCGGACAAC
>RGEP01000083.1 GCA_009918225.1 Betaproteobacteria bacterium
GCCCCAGGGTTTGCTGTGGGCCTCACAAGCCAGGCGCTGCGCCTTCATTCAACCCACTCCACGTGCGGAGCGGTTTGGCCCACCTGGCTGACCCCCTGTGCCAGCATCAGGGCGCCCAGCACCCCTGCGCGCCCGGCCAAAGCCGGCGCCACCAAGACCTCGTGTCCCTTGGCCAGCAGGGCTTCGCTGGCGCAGTAGCCGCCCAGCGATTCCCGAAGGGCCGAGCGCACCAGGGCCAAGAGCCCGGGCTGGTTCATCACGCCGCCGCCCAGGATGATGCATTCCGGGCTCAGGGTCTGGATCAGGTTGTGGCACATCAGCGCCAAATAGTGGGCCTGCAACTGCCAGATCGGGTCGTGCGCGGGCACCTCCTGCGCCGGGCGCCCCAGGCGCCGGGCCAGTGCAGGGCCGGAGGCCAAGCCCTCCACGCAACGGTCTCCATGAAAAGGGCAAACACCGGGGAAGGCTTCATCGCCCGGCCGCTTGGGCACCAACATATGCCCCAACTCAGAATGGGCCGAGCCATGGACGATCCGCCCGTCGATGCACAAGCCGCCGCCCACACCCGTGCCCACGGTCACATAAACCACGTGCCGCAGGCCCTGGGCCACCCCCATCTTCATCTCGGCTTGCAAGGCACAGTTGACGTCGGTGTCCAGTGCCACCGGCCGGCCCAAGCGCTCCTGCAGCACGCGCCGCAGGGCAAAGCCCTTCCAGCCGGCCTTGGGCGTGTTGCCGATGCCCATGAAACCCGGGCCCAAGGGATCGCGGCGCAGGGGTCCGAAGGACCCGACTCCATAAGCGCTCACGGGGCCCAGCACCTGCTCTTGTGCAAAGAAGAAATTGGCGATCGCCTCCACGGTCTTTTCGGGCGACTCCGTCGGGAACACCGCTTCGCTCAAGATGTTCAAGCGCTCGTCGGCAACCGCACAAACAAACTTGGTTCCGCCGCCTTCGATTCCTCCCCAGAGCGTCATGCCGCAGCTCCTTGAGCTTCGTGCTGCCGATGCAGCAGGACCGTGCGCGAAAAGCGCGGGTCCATCCAGGCCAACAACAACACCGCCAGGGCATACAACAGAGCCAAAGCGGCCAGGCCAGAGGCCATGCCGAACGAGTCCGACAGGCGCGCCACCAGTATGGGCGTCACCCCTGCCCCCAGAAAGCCACAGGTGGTCATCAGGCCCACCGCCGTGGCGCGTGAGCGACTGGGCATCACATCATGCATGGCCGAGTAGATGCAGCCATCGAACAAGCCCTTGCCCAAGCTCGAGGCCACCAACACCACCGCGATCAGGGCCGGTGTTTCCGCCCAGGGCAAGGCCATCAGGCACAGGCCGGCAGCCGTCAGGCCGATGGCCAGCGCACGGAAACGACCCGAGGGCACCCGCAGGGCCAGCTTGTCCGCCAGCCAACCGCCCACCGGCACCGACAGGAAGCCCGCAAGGTTGATGGTGGCCGACCCCAACAGGGCAGACTGGGCAAGGTTGGTGCCCATCTTGTCGTATCAGCAACTGCTTTGGAAGCCCCCCGCTCACGCAGACCCACGAGCAGCAATCCAGCCACCACGAGGCCGAGCACGGCAAACACAATGAACGGTGCGGGCCAGCCATAGCGGTCGGCCATCAGGCCTGCGGTGTAGGCGCCCAAGCCCGCACCGGCGAACACACCCGTCTGGTGCAAGGACAAAGCACGGCTGCGCATGTCGGGGCGGTGCCAGTCGCTGATCAGCGCGGTGGCCGACGGGTAGTAGGTGGACTCACCCGCGGCCACCAAGGCGCGCATGGCCAAGAGCAAGCCAAAGCCCGTGGCCAAGGGCATCAAGCCGGTGGCCACGCTCCAAAACACCAGCCCCAGAATGATGATCCAGCGGCGCGAGTACGCATCACCGAGCCGACCGCTGACCAAGCAGCACAGGGCATACACCCAGAAGAAGCCGCCGGTGCCTTGGCCCGTTTCCGGATTGAAGGACTCGTAGAAGCCTGCTTCGCGAATCATCTGCCGCGAATCGGCTTGAATGCGGTGCGCCCACTCGGGATGTCCCGCCTCGCGCAGGCCCTTGGCCACCATGTAGCTCACCACCAGCCACACCGGCCCGCGCCAATAACGCATGGGGTCGTAGGTGCGGCTGCCGGGCGCCAGGCTGGGCAACAGGTAGCGACACGCTTGGCCCAGACGCTGCAACTGCTCGAGCTGAATCGCGCGCTGGCGCTCGTCGCCCACACCGGCGTAAAACGACAAGAACGAGGCTGACGACAAGATGCTCACGGGCTGCTCGTGGCGCAGGTCGTACGATGAAAACCCGCCGACCGATTCGTCCCAAAGGAGTTCGATGCCGCGCTCGGCCCGTGCAATGCACGCCTGCAGTTCTGCAGCGGCCCTTGTTTCTCCAAGCGCCAGGGCCAAGACCAGCAGATCGCGGTCGGCGCGCAGCAACATCATGGTGATACCCACGTCCAGCACCCGAAACGGGTTGTGGTCGGCGATGGCTTGAGGGTCCCACCCGCGCGCACGGCCAAACTCCAGCAGGGCCACATACCGGTCGTATTCCTGCTTGGTCGGGCGCATCGCGGCGTTCACATGCGAGGTGTCACGCCGGGTGTAGGGGCCCACCGTCGAGGTGTCCACGGCGGCCAGCGGCCCGTCCCATTCGGGGTTGTTGTCACGGCCGGTTTCCCAGTTGTGCACCACCATGGCCAGGCCGTTGCCCAAGGGGTCTCGGTAGCGGCGGTACCACCGCGTGTACGCCAAGAGCTTGGGGAACAAGGCCTTGACCTTGGGGTGATCGGGTGGGCAACCGTCCATTTCCCACAACTCGCGCACGCAGCTGGCCGCCACGGGAGGCTGGGTGATGCCCGAGGTGGGCATGGCCGAGCCCGTCTTATGCGGATCGCACTGCCACATATCCGGGCCTGGGAAGTAGCCCGGGTCGTTCACCCTGAACAGGATGTGTGGAACCATCCCGTTGGACCACTGGCCCTCGAACAGCGATTCGATTTCCGCCCAGGCGCGCGACCGGTCAAAGGCCGCAAAGCCCAGGGCGACGAAGGCCGAGTCCCAGTTCCACTGATAGGGGTACAGGCCCTGCGTGGGCACGGTGTAGCCCCCGCGGTCGTTCTTCACCAGAATCTGTTGGGCCTGGGTCGACAGCTGGGCGTCAGAGGGCGTCGTGGTGGACATAGAGGGTCTTCAGGGCCGGCGCTCAGCGGGCCTGTGGGCGCGGCTGGGGGTTAAGAGGAAAAGAAGAACTTCTCAAAGGCCAGGGCTGCCGCACCAATGGCGCAAGCGTCCTGGGTGGTTTGCGAGGGGCCGATCGAGGGCAGCGGACGCGGCTCAGCGCGGCGGTTGTCGTCGTAGATTTCGATGTGCGGGATCAGCCGGGCCGTGAGCTCGGGGGGAATGCGCCCGCCAATGACCACCGCATCAGGGTCGAGCAAGGCCGCAATCGACGATACGATCAATGAAAACGCATCGCGGGTCTTGACGATCCACTCTTCCACGCCGGGCCATTTGGGATCGAAGCGTTGCAGCATGTCGGAAATGCCGTCCAGCGGAACGCCGCGCGACGCCAAGATCTGCCGAAGGCTCTCCAAGGTGGGGTGCACATAGACCTGGTGGGGCAGGATCAAGCCCAGCTCACCGCCATTGCCATGGCGGCCACGAAGCAAGCGGTGGTCCACGATCACGCCGCCACCAATACCAGCGGCCACGAAGATGTAGACAAAGTTGCTGACTTGCCGTCCGATCCCCAGCAGGCTTTCACCGATGGCCGCAGCGTTGCCGTCGTTCTCCACCCATACGGGCCGCTTGAGCTCACGCGCAAACAGGTCCTCCAGGTCGATCAGCGCCCACTCATCCAAAGCACGCGGTGTGTTGTAGCGCCCACCACCACCCAAGCAGTAGCCGGAGATGCCCACACCCGCGCCCACGACCTGTGCGCGCGACACCCCATGCTTACGCAGAAAGCGCGCCTCCAACTGGCGCACCTGCGCGAAGACGGCCTGGCGCGTCATCTCGGGCATCTGCACCAGGGCGTGGTCCACCACCGCACCGGAGAAGTCCATCAGCAGCACCGAGATGGCATCGGTCATGAGCGACAAGCCCATGGCGTAGGCGTGCTCGGGGTTGAGCTCCACCGCCACGCTGGGCTGGCCACGCCGCTGCTGGTGCACGCGCTGGCCGGCCCTCAGCGCCCCGCGGTTCATCAGGTCGATGACCAGGCGGGAAACGCTTTGCTGAGACAAACCCGTCTGGCGCACCAGGTCGGGCTGCGTCAGTGACCCAGCCCTGAAGACCGCGGCCAGCATCCTGGACTCGCTCTCCGTGGGCCGATCGCGCAAAGCGGCGGGATCAGGCTCGGCTGATGTACGCGGCATCAAGGGCTCCACAGTTCAGTTGCGATCCGTCGATTTTCAACCTCGACGGACCGCAAGGTCTGGAACCGGTGTAACCGAGACGATCAGAAGGAGTAGGTCACCGTGGCGCTGACCCGACGCGGCAGGATGGGCCGGCCCACAAAGTAGGCACCACCCGCTTGTTGGTTGGCACCCAGGCGGGGCGAACCTTCGGCCAGGCCTTCGCTGTTGGTCAGGTTGTAGACGCTCAGGCCAAAGCGCAGCGACTGCTTGTTGGCCATGGCCATTCGGTAACCAGCCGCCGCGCGCCACAGGTGATAGGCCGGCAGCACCGCCGAGTTGGCGTTGTTGGTGAAGGCACGGCTCTGGTAGTTCCAGCCCACATTGCCGTCCCAGGCTCCGTCGTCGTACACCAGAGCGGCATTGCTGAAGAGCTTGGGCTTGCGCTCCAGCTCCTTGCCCTGGAAGGCGCCTTCGGTGATTTCATGGTCAGACATCGTGACGTTGCCCGACAGCGTCAGGGTCCGTGACAAGCGGTAGGAAGCGGCTGCTTCCAGGCCGGTGGTCTTGGTGGACAGCAGCGTCACCACCTCGCCAATGCCCCCACCCGGCAGATTTTGGAAGGTCACACTGCGGCGGTTGGCCAACTTCGAATAGAAGGCGGCCACCGTGGCGGTCAAGGGGCCAGCGCCATACTTCAGGCCGGTTTCATACTGGTCGATGATTTCACCGGTATAGGACTGCGGCGCACCCAAGGCGTTGAATGACACCGAGCGCAGCTCAGGGAAGAAGAAGCCGCGCGAGGCGTTGGCGTACCAGTTGAGCTGACGCGAAAGCTTGTAGAGCGCGCCGCCCGACAAGGCCGTCTCGGTGGTGGACACCGTGCCGGTCTGGTAGCGGCCGCTGCCGTACAGCACGCTGGTCAGCGCCGCCGATTCATTGGTGCCGCCCTGCGAGATGCCGTTGAAGGTGGTGGCCACTTCACGGCGAACTTCGCCGTTGAGACGCTCCACGCGAGCGCCGATGTCAAAGGCCCACTTGCCGCTTTCCATCTGGTCGGCCAGGTACAGCGCCACACGGGTGGCCGAGTGGGTGTTCTGGGTGTAACCCACGGACGGGTCCCACAGGCCGTTGCGGGTGTAGTTGACGCCACCGGCGCTCAGGTTCACCAGGCGAGGTTGGTTGCGGAAATCGGCCAGGTAAGCCTGGGTGATGCTGTTGTCATCCGCGGTGGAGCGCGCCATCCACGTGCCCAGGGTGATGTTGTGGGTGGTGCCCGCCTGCTCGATGCGCTTGGTGAGGTTGATTTCGCTGGAGAAGTCGCTGGCCGGCCGGTTGCGGTTGAGCAAGCGGTCGGGGAACAGCAGCGTGCCGGCCGGCACCGGCTGGCCCGAGTCCACATAGGTAAAGGTCGGGGTTCCGGTGATGCCCCGATTGGCCAGGAACTGGGCCTGGGTCTCGGGTACGTTGATCACGCCGTCACCGTCCAGGAACAGGTTGAACTGGTGCTGGTAAGAAGAGAACTTGGCCTTCATGTTCAGGGCGTAGTCGTTGCCCAGGTCACGGTCAAAGGTCATGCCCAAGGACCCACCCTTGGTCTTGACGCCATCGGCGATGGGCGAGACATAACGGCCACCATTGGGCAGGACGCTGACCAAGCCCGCGGCTTGGGTGGTGTTAACGGTGTAGACCGTGTTCCCATCGGCGCCGGCCACGCGGCCCAGCGTGGTGCCGTTCAGCGGAATGGGCAGGAAGAACTGAACGCTGTCGTCGATCAGTTGGCCGAAGACCTTGAGCGTGCCGCCACCGGCGATGTCGTGCTTGATGTTGCCGCGCAGCTGGCCGCCCTGTGCAGGCAGGCCGCCCTTGAGCGGGCCTTCGTCATAGCGATAGAAACCTGAGACGGCGTAGTAGGTGCGCTCGCCCATGGGGCCGCTGAGGAAGATGTCCTGCTTGAGGCGGCCTTTGTCAGCCACTTCGGTTTGGAAGGTGCCCTGGTGCTCCTTGCCACCGGTGCGGCTGATGTAGTTGATGATGCCGGCCACCGAGCCCTGGCCAAACAAGTTAGACACGCCACCCTGCACGAACTCCAGGCGCTGAACGCCCAGGTCGTTGCGGATGTAGACGTCGTAGGCCGAAGAGTTCAAGCCGAAGGTACTGAAGGCAGGCAGCCCGTCGTACTGCAGGGGTGTGAACTGGTACTGGCCCGATGAAGGCAGGCCGCGAACCTGCACGTTGGCCGCCACCTCGCCGCCGCCACCTTCGGCCTTGATGCCGGGCAGGGTGGCCAGGATGTCGGCTTGGCTGCTGAAGCTCAAGCGGCTCAGGTCTTTCTGGCCCAAGGCGGTCACCGACAGGGGCGTCTCAAAGCCCGCGCGCAGCACACTGGTGCCGGTCATGATCACCCGCTGAACTTCGGCGCCAGTGGTGGCTTCTTCCGCCTTTTCAGCGCTGGCCGAACCGGCCTTGGCGGGCTCCGGCTTGGTGGCGGATTGCTGGGCCTGCACGGTGCTGGCCATCAGGGCGGCTGCGGCAAGGGTGGTCAGCAGGAACAAGGGGCGGGATGTGTTCATACGGGCTGGTCTCCAGAGGGTGGGTGGTGCGAATCGGCGCAGGGGGTGTGTTCATCTCACCTCCTAAATGGGTTGACGGCTTAAGGTCGGTGGCCACCTGGTGTGGTCTTCTGGGGGACGGCGGCCCTGCGACGGGCCAGGCTTTGCTCCAGGTGCGCCCGCATGGCAGCGGCTGCAGCGGCAGGGTCTTGCGCCTCGAGGGCCTGCAAGATGGCGTGATGTTCCGCTTGGATACGGGCCAGGTAGTGCGGCTCCATATTGCTGCGCACCGAGCCCTTGTGCAGGCGTGCGCGGGGGATGGCGCCCTCGCCCAGGGCAGCCAGCAGGCTTTCGAATCGCCGGTTGTGCGTGGCGCGGGCGAGGGCGGTATGAAAGGCCAGATCATGTTCAACCGCGCTGTGCCCGGCAGCCACGGCGGACTCAAAAGCCCTCAAGGCCCTGCGCAGGGTGCGCAGGTCGGCCGCACTGCGCCGCTGCGCCGCCAAGCGGGCTGCTTCGGTTTCCAGGGCCAGGCGCAGTTCCAAGACCTCGATCACGTCGGTCAAGGTGGCCAGGTCTTGGGCACTGACGTGAAAGCGTGTTGCGCCATCGGGCTCGGCCACGAAGGTGCCGATGCCGTGGCGGGTTACCACGCGCCCTTCGGCTTGCAGCCGCGACACCGCCTCCCGCACCACCGTGCGGCTGACGCCGAATTCCTCGCCAAGGGCCGCTTCGGTGGGCAAGCGCTCGCCCACGGCATAGGTGCCCCTTTGGATGCG